>JBOHCP010000722.1:0-3039 GCA_050698875.1 Streptosporangiaceae bacterium
GAGCGCGACCGGCCAGCACGCGTAGGCGAGCCAGTGCACGCTGCGCCATACCCGGTAGCTGAGGTGCCGCCGCAGCAGGCTGGTGACCACCATTGCGACTGTCAGGTCGGACGCGACGACGCCGGCGCCCAGCCAGCCCCTGGCGTAGCCGGACACGAACGGCACTACCACGGCCAGCAGCCCGATGCGCGCTTCGGGCCCGGCGACCGCAGTCACGATGTGCACGACAAGGAAGGCGAGCGCCAGCAGCGACGTGTACCGGTGCAGGCTCAGGCTGGCGAACCTGGGCAGGCCGGGGAGCCGGACCCGCCGGTCCACCAGGATGCCGAGCACGACCACCGCGGTCAGCAGCACCATGCTGATCACGCCTGCGGCCGCGCTGGCGGTCCCCCACGTGGGCATCTGGCTCTGCTAGCGACGGCGGGCGGTGGTTGCTGTCCGGCCGCTATCGGGTACCGGGCACGCTGACGTCGTAGACATACGCCTGGTAGGTACCTGCGTTCGTTCCGCCTGCCTAGGTTCCGGTTTCGCTGGGATTCCGGCTATTGCCAGTATGACCCCGGGTTCACGTCGGCCTGGCAGCTGTCGTAGCCACGCGCAGTCGGGGTCGCAATCGGCCGTCGCGGACGTATGATCCCGGTAGGCGTGACGAGGGCGGGCAGCGAGCGTCACAATCTGTGCACAGGGGAGCGGCTTCCATGGGACTTCTGAACGAGGCTCGCCGCGAGTTCATCGCCGCGCCCGACTCGGCCAAGGGCCAGATTGTCTACAAGTGGCCGGATATCAACATTCGCAAGTTCGCCAGGGCGATCGTGGAACCCGACGCGACCGCGGTGTTCATGAGCCAGGGTCAGGTCATGGGCGTGCTGCTGCCCGGTCAGCACACACTGGATGCTCGCGAGCTGCCGTTCCTCGGCATGTTCGTCGACTGGGCATCCGGCGGCAACGCGTTCCGGGCGGAGATCTTCTTCGTGGGCACGCGCGAGTTCCCGAACAACAGGTTCGGCGGCCGCCTGGACGAGGTGCAGGACCCGCAAAGCGGCCTGATCGTCACGCTGCGCACGTTCGGCGAGTACTCCCTGCGGGTCACCGATCCGACGAAGCTGATCCTCAACCTTGTCGGCACCGTGGACGTGACGGCCAACCAGGCCGTCACCAGCTGGGTGACCCAGCAGCTGCTCAAGGTCACGCGCACGACAGTGACGACCCAGCTGATGTCGGGTGCCTGGCCGATCCTCGGGCTGTCCATGCACAGCCCGGAAATCGAGACGCAGGCGCTGGAGGCCGCGAACCGTGAGCTCACCGACTACGGCATCAGTCTGACCCGACTGGGCAACGTCGACGTTAACCTCGACGACGACGACAACGCGCGGCTGAAGAAGCTGGCGGGGGACACTGCCTACAGCAGGCTCGCGGGCGGGTTCCTGCAGGCCGCACAGGCCGAGGCGCTCCAGGGCGCGGGCCAGGGCATGGCGCAGGGCGGCGGCGCGGTGACGCCGATGTTCCTCGGCGCCGGGCTCGGCATGGCAGGCCAGATGATGCAGGCGCCGGCGCAGGCACCCTACAACCCGCCGCCGTCAGGCACGGGCTTCGCCGGCGGCGGCCAGGGCTACGCCCAGCAGGCAGCTGCGGTGGCGCAGCCGGCCGCGCCGCCCCCCGCAGCCCCCGCCGCACCAGGGCTGACGTGCGGTAACTGCAGCGCTGAGGTACCGGTCGGCGCCAAATTCTGCGGCGAGTGCGGCAACCCGATGCAGAAGCACTGCACGAACTGCAATGCCTCGCTCAGCCCGGCGGCCAAGTTCTGTGCCGAGTGCGGGACGGCTAGCAGCGCGCCGCCATCTGCGTAACACCGCTGCGCGCGCCGATCGTTCGGTACCATCTGAGCGATTATTAGCCGCTGTGTCGGCAGGCACGCCCCCGCTGCATGGACTAGCCCTCGAGCAGAAAGGCCTGCCCGGATGGACAGGATCGAATGTCAGTGGTGCAAGGCACAGAACCCGCCCGATCGGACCAGCTGCACAACCTGCGGCGCGCCGCTTAACCAGCGCAACGTGGTGTCGGACTCAGGCTGGGCCGAGGCACCGCGACTGCGCGACATGACCGAGTTCACGTTCTCGAGTTCCACCTGCCAGATAGAGGGCGAGATCGTCCCGGTCGCCGAGCTTGCGCTGGCCCAGGGTGACTCGGTGTTCTTCGAGCACCACGTCATGCTGTGGAAGGAGCCGCAGGTCCCGCTGTCGGCGCTGAACGTGCCGGGCGGGGCCCGCCGGATGGTCGGCGGCATGCCGCACATCCTGAGCGTTGCGCACGGTCCGGGTCGGGTGGCGCTATCGAAAGATGCCAGCGGCGAGGTGGTGGTGCTGCCGATCCACCCGTCGCACGAGATCGACGTGCGCGAGCACGCGTTCCTGGCCGGGACGCACTCGCTCAACTACTCGTTCGTGCGGATCAAGGGGCTGGCCAACGTGCTGCACGGCGGGAGCGGCATGTACATGGACCGGTTCGTCACCGGCGGCGAGCAGGGGCTGCTGCTGCTGCACGGGTACGGCAACGTGTTCCAGAAGACGCTGCAGCCGGGCGAGAAGATCCTCGTAGAGCCTGGCGGATTCCTGTACAAGGACTCCTCGGTGCAGATGAACACGGTCCAGCAGCGGTTCAAGACCGGCATGGTCGGCAGCCACACCATGTACCTGGCCGAGATGACCGGCCCCGGCAGGGTCGGCGTCCAGTCGATGTACGTGCACCACGGCACCGAGTAGGGCAGCGAGATGTCGATTCCGGCGTACACCTGCCCGTACTGCCGCCTGTCCAGTGACGGGTCAGGCACTACGTGCCCGCACTGCGGCGCCCCGACGGATGTACGGGCCCGCGTCACCAAGTCCGGCTGGGCGGAGCAGCCGCCCATCAGGGACATGGCTCGGATCCGCTTCAGCCGGTCGACCTGCCAGATCAGCGGCAAGTACGTGCCGGTCGCCGAGATGCAGCTCGACCCGTCGGACACGGTCTATTTTTCCCACCACTCGCTGCTCCACTCCGAGC
>JBOHCP010000723.1:0-3038 GCA_050698875.1 Streptosporangiaceae bacterium
GATCTTGAATGTGCTGGCCGGCGCGCCGCAGCAACCGACTTTGGCGGGCCAGGGACGCCAGCCGCGCCCGGCACCGAGTCACAGAGTTGATCTACATCCATGTGCGGAAGGCCGGGCTAGCCCCACTAGGCCACGGCGAAGTTCCCGGTCAGATCAAGTTTTCAGTTTCAGGCCGGGGCCAGCCCGTGATCGATGAAACGGTCGAGTTGTCTGTCGAGGTCCTTCCATGCGGTGGCGAGCGGGCTGCGCTTGGCGAGGTCACCGGGTAGCCCGGGGTCGAGGGCGGCGAGGCCGGGGCCGAGGATGCGGCCGTAGGCCTTTGTGAACAGGACGGCGACGGCGCGGCCGGCTGGTGTGAGCTGGTAGCGGTGGGTGCCCTCGATCCGGTAGATGATCTGTTTGCGGCGGAGCCGGCGCAGGTCGTAGGTGGCCTGCCGGCTGGAGTAGCCCTCATCGAGCAGGGAGCGCATGCGCTGGGCGAGGGCGTGGTTGTCGAAGCCGGTGATCAGATGGCAGAACCCGGTGATGGCGGCTAGCACTGCCATCACCCGGGCGTCCCCGAACCGCAGGGCGGGGGCGTGCTGGCCCTCGGTGGTGAGGGAGGGCCGGGTCACCTGGTTGAGGGTGGCCACGTCGGGAGCGGGCAGGGCGTCGGCGGCTTCAGCGTCACACAGACGCTGGTTGGCGTGGTCGCCAACATCGCGCAGGGCGTTCCAGCTCGCATAGGTCAGGCGCCGCCCGACGCCGAAGTCCCGGGTGTCGCAGATGACCAGCTCGGTCCGCAATGCCCGGTGCTCCTTGAAATACTGCTTGATCCGGCTCGACTTGTAGTAGCAGGTGATCTCGGGGTCGACGCCGCGGGTGATCACCTTGGTGCGGAAGGTTCCGGGGGCGGGCGCCGGCCCGGCCAGCCGGATCTTGCGGCCGGACACCAGTGACACCTGGTCGGGGCGGCCCGGGTCGAGGTGGTCGCGGATGAGGCCCTCGAAGAAGGCACGCCCGGCGGCGGGCCGGCCGAACATCCGGGTGCCGGAGATCTCGAACTGGCGGAACGCCAGGTCGTAGACGTACCCGGCGCGCAGGTCGTCGCGGGTGAACGGGGAGGGCAGCCGGGCCTGCCAGCGCCAGAAGAAACCGGTCACCGCGCCGGGGCCGAGCCGGTCGCACAGTCGCTGCAGCAGCGCCGGGTCCTGGCACGAGGCGAACCCGTTATCCAGCGCGGTGAAGCCGACGCCGGCCTTGGCCAGCTGCCGCTTGGCCCACTCATGCCCGTTGAGCCAGATCCAGACCGGCCAGGGGGCATAGGCGTTGGTCTTCCAGAACGCCGGACCCCATTCGGCGTCCCGCAGGTAAAAATAGAAGTGGTTGATGAAGGCCATCTGCCGGCCCCACTCCATGTGCGGGTGCGCGGCATGCTCCTGGCCCCTGGCCTTCCAGGACCGCCACACCGAAGCCTTCTCCTGCGCGATCCCGATCAGCGCCACCTTGCTGCCGCCTCCGGCCGCAGCGGCCTCGATGTAGGGCCGTGCGATCTGCTTTTTCTTCTCGCCCCTGACGAAGTGGCGCACCGGGATGCCGTTGGCCTTCGCGAACTCATGCACCTCGGCGACACAGCCATCGCCGATCTTCCCGAACGCCGCCGACGACGGGATCGGGTACCCGCGCTGCCAGCGCAAGAACTGGCACACCATGCCCACGCTCTGCAACCTGGGAACGTAAGCCTGCAGGAAGATCCGGTCTACCGGCCGGCAGGTGAGAGTCACGTGATCCCGCAGTAAAGTCGCATAGTCGGCCATGCCAGCCTCCAAGGTCTCGTTAACCCGGAGGTTAGAACCGGCACAGCGAAGAGGCCACCCAAGCGGGTACCTCCTCGCTGCCACGCCAGCCCATGACAACCCCTATCGCGGCGCAGCCGCGAGACTCGGCGGTATGAGGTCGCTCGCTACCTGCTAGCCAGCGCTGCCTGCGCACTGACGCAGGCTCGCTAACCGCTCGCGTACGACCAGCCGGACCACGAGGTGACGCGCACCGCGATCACCGGGCCGTCGAGGATCTGGCCCTCGTACTGCGGGTACCTGGCGCCCAGCAGCCGCCAGTGCTCGCCGTGCTCGGCGCCGGATAGCTCGATCGTCGCGACGCCGTCCGCCCGCGCCCACCAGAGCTCGGGCCAGTCATCGGAGTAGCGGTCGACGAGCATGGTGACCCGAGGGTTCTCAGCGATGTTGCGGAGCCGGCGGAGGTTCGGCGAGGACTTCGGCTTGCTGTCGATGCCGATGACGACCTGTCCGGAGCGGTCGAGGGCGAACGTGCACGGCACCAGGTGCGGCAGGGCGTCAGCACCGACGGTCGCCAGCCGGAGCACGGGAGACCCCACAAACCGCTTGCGGGCCTCGGCGGGTTCCAGGCGCATGACAGCCAGCCTTCACTCCTGCGCGAAGCGACGACACGTCAGGGTTGTGCTCACTGGTGCACCCTTGTCTTGTCGGTAGTAGAGATGCTGCTGATGCACCCGAGGTGCCGCCGGGTTACCGCCCTGCTCGCTTGACGCTTTGACGTCCGGCGTGAGTTCTGCGGGGCCTGGCGGTTACCCGGGGCACGCCGACCGTCTACAGGACTGAGCGCCGCCGAGCGCCGGACAGTGAGCGGACTGGCAGTCGTGTCCCGGCACCGGACGTAAGGGTGCCTCCCCACTGAGTACGCAGCGAGGAGGCTGTGATGAAGTATGCCCGTTCTTGCCTGCCGGAAGCACCCGGTGGCGGGGTGACCGCGGGAATCGACTGGGCCAGCGCCGATCATGTGGCATGCGTGGTGGATGGCGCCGGGCGCGTCGTCTCGCGCTTCACTGTCGAGCACACAGCTGACGGCCTGAAAGCCCTGGTGCGGGGCCTGGCCAGGGCCGGGGCGGCCGAGGTGGCGATCGAGCGCGGCGATGGCCCGATGGTGGAGGCGCTGCTGGCGGCCGGGTTCACGGTCGTGGTGATCAGCCCGAACCAGGTGAAGAACCTGCGGTCGCGGTTCGGGTCGGCGGGCAACAAGGA
>JBOHCP010000724.1:0-3037 GCA_050698875.1 Streptosporangiaceae bacterium
CTGCCGGCCAGCGCGGGCACCGGTGCCAGCGCGGCGATCGCCGCCTCGCGATGCGCGGCTGACCCGGTCAGCGCCGCGTAGCTCAGCAGCGCGTCGGCCGCGGCGAAGGTGCCGGACGGGCTTGGCCCGTCGGCGACATCCGACGGCCGGTAGATCAGCCGCTCGCTGTCGTCCGCGGTGTCATAGAAGCCCCCGGTCCCGGTGCCGAACCTGGCCAGCACCGTGCCGAGCAGCTCACCCGCCACCGCGAGCCAGCGGGCCGCGGAGTCGCTCGCCGTGGTGACACCCGCGAGAGCGATGAGGCCCGCGGCGACGCAGCCGTAGTCGTCGAGCACGCCCGGCGTCCCGGACGCCAGGCCGGCGCGGGACGTCCGGGTCAGCCGGCCAGCGTCCAGGTGCACGCCGACGAGTAGCTCAGCGGCGGCGGCCGCCGCGGCGGTGAAGTCCGGCCGGGAAAAGAGCAGGCCCGCTTCCGCCAGGGCCGCGATCGCCAGGCCGTTCCAGGCGGCCACGATCTTGTCGTCGCGACCCGGCCCTGGCCGCTGCGCGCGCGTCGCCAGCAGGCCCGCCCTGACCCGGTCGAACCGGCCAGGGTCGGGCGGGTCGGCGCGCAGTTGGAGCACCGACGCGCCGCGCTCGAATGTGCCGTCCTCGGTGACGCTGAAGACCGCGGCCGCATAACCACCGTCGTCCGGACCGAGCGCGGCCGCCAGCTGAGCCGGCGTCCACACGTAGAAGGCGCCTTCACCGCCCTCGCTGTCGGCGTCAAGCGCCGCCGCGAAACCGCCTTCGGCGGTCCTCATCTCCGCCAGCAGCCAGTCGCAGGTCTGGATCGCCACCCGCCGGGCGAACGCGCTGCCTGTGCGGCGCCACAGGTGCGCATAAACCCTGGCCAGCAGCGCGTTGTCGTAGAGCATCTTCTCGAAGTGCGGCACGACCCAGTCCGCGTCCACGCTGTAGCGGGCGAATCCGCCGGCCAGCTGGTCATACATGCCGCCGCTGGCCATCGCATCGGCGGTGACCCTGCTCATCGCCAGTGCCTGATCCGCGCTGCTGCCCGCGACCCGCTCGCTGTGCCTGAGCAGGAACTCCAGCACCATCGACGGCGGGAACTTCGGCGCGCTGCCGAACCCGCCACGGCCCGCGTCGAAGTCGCGGGCGAGTGTGGTCACGGCTGCGTCGCACGCGCGGCCCAGCCGGCCGTCGGCCGATGCAGGGGCGGCGGCGAGGTCGGCCAGCGGGGCATCCCCGGCTACGGCACCGACCTCGCCATGCGGGTCCTCGGGCTCCCCGGCCGCGACACCAGGCTCCGCCTCGGCCGCCGGTCCGGCGAGCGGGTCATCGCCGGCCATTATCCGAGCCTGGCTCGCGAGCGCCGCCGCGATCTGGCTGGCCTGAGCCGCGACCCGAGCCCGGTCCTCCCGCCACGCCCGGGCGACGCCGAGCACCAGCCGCTGGAACTGGACGCGCGGGACATAGGTGAAGCACAGGAACGGCTGCCGGTCCGGCGTCAGGAACACCGTCATCGGCCAGCCGCCCTGCCCGGTCATCGCCTGAGTCGCCGCCATGTACACGCTGTCGACATCGGGTCGTTCCTCGCGGTCCACCTTGATTGAGACCAGGCGCTCGTTCATGAGCACGGCGGTCTGCTCGTCCTCGAACGACTCGTGCGCCATCACGTGGCACCAGTGACACGCCGAGTAGCCGACAGACAGCAGGACCGGCACGTCGCGCTGGGCAGCGGCCGCGAAGGCTTCGTCGGACCATTGCCACCAGTCGACCGGGTTGTCCGCGTGCTGCAGGAGGTACGGGCTCGTCGCGCCGCGAAGCCGCTCTGCCATAGCCCCTATCCTGCCCCTGCCACGCCTGCCCCTGCCACGCCTGCCCCTGCCACGCCTGCCACGGTCCGCCTGCCGGCTTTCGAGCCTGGGCTGATGCTGAGGATTGGCTGACAATCGGCCCGGACGCTGGCCAGGGGCGGGTATACCGAGCGATGCTGGAGGGAACGTTATGGTCAGGAGAGGAGTTATCCGGCGGCTCTGGCTGTCGCGCCGCTCCGGGCGGTGCGTGCTCAGTCATGACGGGGCGCCGAGCGGCGGCCCAGAAAGCGGAACCCGGCAGCCTGCGGCGGCAGCCGGTAAACTGCCAGCGACCTGCCGGTGAGTCCCGCTCACCGGCTCCCCACCAGAGGTCGCGGAGCGGTAACAGCGGCGTAGATCAAGTGGTAGAGCACACGTTTGGAGCAGCTATGCGCGTTCTGGTTCTCGGCGGCGACGGATTCTGTGGCTGGCCCACGTCCCTCTACCTGGCCGACCGGGGTCACGACATCACGATCGCCGACAACCTGAGCCGCCGGAAGATCGACATCGAGCTCGAAGTCGAATCGCTCACGCCGATCCGCTCGATTCATGACCGGCTGGCCGTCTGGCGGCAGGTCTCCGGTCGCGAGATCGGCTTCGTGAACGTGGATCTGGCCACTGAGTACGACAGGCTCACGGACCTGCTCGCCGATCTCCGGCCAGACGCCGTCGTGCATTTCGCCGAGCAGCGAGCCGCGCCGTACTCGATGCGGACCGAGAAGACCAAGCGCTACACCGTGGACAACAACGTCCGCGGCACCCACAACCTGCTCACCGCGCTGGTCACGACCGACATCGACGCCTCGCTTGTGCACCTCGGCACGATGGGCGTCTACGGCTACGGCTGGTCAGGCAGCGCGCCGATTCCCGAGGGCTACCTTGCAGTGAAGGTCCCCACGCCCGACGGTGAGCTGGAGAGGGAGATCCTGCATCCGGCCAACCCCGGCTCGGTGTATCACCTGACCAAGACGCTTGACCAGCTGCTGTTCTCGTTCTACGCCTCCAATGACCGGCTGCGGATCACCGACCTGCACCAGGGCATCGTGTGGGGAACGCAGACCGACCAGACCGCGCGGGACGAGCGCCTGATCAACAGGTTCGACTACGACGGCGACTACGGCACCGTGCTCAACCGCTTCCTCATGCAGGCGGCGGTCGGCCACCCGCTTACGGTGCAC
>JBOHCP010000725.1:0-3033 GCA_050698875.1 Streptosporangiaceae bacterium
CTACTGACCAGGGAAGAGATATATATAGGCGGACAGCGGCAGTGGCGGCAGCGGCCTGCGGCGCTCATCGGGCTACGGTGGTGCGGCTGAGTAGCCGTGCCGCGTTCCCGCCCAGAACCGCGGCCTGCGCCGCGGCGGTCAGGCAGAGGGCGCGCACCTCGCCCACCGGGTCGTCGCTGCCCATGTCGAAGGGCCGGTCCGAACCCAGCAGGACATGCTCGGGTCCCGCGTCGTCGATGAGTCGGCGCAGCAGCGCCTGGTCGTGGGTGACCGTGTCGTGGTACAGCCGGGCGAGGGAGGCGTCGGGCGGCTCGCGCAGCCTGGTCCTGGCCGCGGGCACCTGGGCATACGCCCGCCGCAGGCGGCCGCGGACGGCCCACAGTACGCCGCCGCCGTGGGCCAGCAGGATCTTCAGCGCCGGATGGCGTTCCAGTACGCCGGCCATCACCAGGTGGGTCGCGGCGATCGCGGTCTCAACCGGGTTAGCCACGCTGTTCCACAGGTAGTAGTCGCCGAAGACCGGCAGCGCGAGCCCTCGGGTCGCGGGGTGGATGAACACCAGCGCCCCGGTGTCCTCGGCCGCTTCCCAGAACGGCCCGAACGCGTCGTCGCCGAGATAGCGTCCGGCGATCTCGGGCGTGAGCTCCACCCCGGCGAGCCCGCCGGCCATCAGCGTGCGCAGGTCGCGCGCCGCGGTGCCAGGATCCTGCAGGGCCACGGCGCCAAGAGCGCTGAACCGGTCCGGGTCGGCTGCGACCAGATCGGTGAGAGCGTCATTCTGGACCTTGCAGATCTGCCGGGCCTCCGGCAGCGGATGCCCGAACGGCAGCAGCCGCACCCACGGGGAGAGCAGCAGGTGCCCGATGCCCTGTGCCGCTGCCTGCTGCGCCATTCGCTCGGGGTCGGTGAACTCCCTGACGACCGAGGTCAGCTCGCGGCCGCCGGTGTAGATCGTGGAGCGGCCGGCTTCCTCGGCCACCCGCGGCCGCCAGCTCCCGGTCCGGCCCCGGCCCGCTGCTGCCGCCCGCACCACGATGTGTGCGTGCGCATCGACGATCACGACGTCTGCGCCCGGCGGTCAGCCGGCCGCCGCCGGTCGGGTCAGCGCGGCACGCGGCGGCGCGGCCAGCACCTCCGCCGGGTCGTGGCCGAGGTCGTGCAGGAGCACGATGGCGGCATTGCGGCCGGGCGCGCCGGTGATGGAACCGCCCGGGTGGGTCGAGCCGCCCGTCTGGTATAGGCCGGGTATCGGCATGCGGTGCGAGGCCCAGCCCGGCACCGGCCGGAGCGCACCGCTGCCCGCGATTCCCCGGTCACCGCCGTGGAAGGCGCCGTGCACCATGTGCCGGTTGAGCCGCTCGAAGTCGGCGGGTGACTTCACCAGCTGAGCGAGGATCACATCGTCGGTGAACCCGGTCGTGACAGTGCGAAGGTGGGTGAGCTGGCGCCGGGCGTGCTCGGCCTTCACCATCTCCCAGTCCGGCAGCCCGGCCGGCAGCTCGTAGACCTGCTGACTGAGGATCTTGACGGTATGCATGCCGTCGGGCGCGCGGGCCGGATCCACCAGCGTCGGCGTCGCCACGAGCAGCCACGGTACGTCGGACACGAATCGGCCGGTGCGCAGGTCCTGGCTGAGCCGCACGACATCCTCTGGCCACCCCACGGTTCCGGCTGACACCGCGGTCACCGAGCCCTCTGCGGTCTCGAACCGCGGCGGGGCGGTGGTGGCCAGGTACACGCCGAACCCGGGCACGCCGACGTCATAGGTGTCGATCGCATAGTGGAACTCTTCGGGCCAGGCATCCGCCGGCGCCATGTCGCGCAGGTGCGTGACATGGATGGTGGACAGGACCGCGGTACCGGCCAGGTACTGCTGGCCATCGGCGGTCTCCACCCCGATGCACCGGCCGCCGTCCAGCACGAGCCGGGTGACCTCCTGGTCGCACAGGACGGTGCCGCCATGGCTTTCCAGGTAGCCGGTCAGCGCGCCGGTCAGCCGTCCCGACCCGCCCTCGAGGATCGACCAGCTGCGCTGCTGCCGGCCGAAGATGAGGGAGTAGGCAAGCAGGCCGGAGCCGGGAACGTCCACGGCCTGGTTGGTCTGGAAGGCCATCCAGAGCATGAATGCCTGGACGTGACGGCTGCCGAACTCGCGGGAGATGATGTCCCACGCCGACAGGACCTGGCGCCGCTGCCACACCCGCCCGCGCGGGTGCTCGGCGAGCCGTGCGTCCAGCGCGGGCCCGAAGCCCACCGGGGTGAACTGCGAGCCGCTGAAGATCGATTTCACGTCGTCGTACTCGTCCAGCATGCGCAGGTAGCTCGCGGCGTCGGCGGGCGAGAACCGGGCGATCTCCGCAGCGGTCCGATCCCGGTCGAGCCACATGGTGAGGTGCTCGCCATCGGGGAACGCGACGTGCGCGACCGGATCGGGGTCGATGTAGCGCAGCCCGTAGTCGGCCACGAGTCCCAGCTCGTCACCGGTGAGCAGGGGATTGACGCGGATCAGCGTGTGGCCGGTGGCGCAGGTGTCGATCAGGAATCCGGGCAGCAGCAGCTCCTCGGTCGCGGCGCCGCCGCCCGGTATGGGCCGGGCATCAAGGACCAGGCACCGGTAACCAGCCTTGGCCAGGTAGCAGGCGGCAATCAGGCTGTTGTGCCCGGCTCCGGCTACCACGACGTCCGCGCTGGTGTCCACGCTGCTCCTTCCGCGCCGTGCCGACGCGAGCCGTACGCGCTGGCGCCGCCGGTGCGCATCGGCGATAATGCAAACCATTGCAGGGTTTCCTGCGTCAGGCAAGGGAACGGGGCCGCCGCAGTCGCGGCCGTCGCTTGGCCGGCCGAGCCGGGCGGCATGGCTCCCGGACCGCACCCGGCCGCTGGTCGGCGCGGCGCGGCCGGGCACTGGCGGACGGCACTGGGCCCGACGACCCCGTTACCTCCCGTGCTGGAACGGAACCGTGCGGGAACGGGATCGGGATGCGACGCGGCATCGCCGCGGCCGGGAGGTTGCTCGTGCGCGCTGTCGTCGTT
>JBOHCP010000726.1:0-3031 GCA_050698875.1 Streptosporangiaceae bacterium
TGCGCGCCGCTCCGCAGGGCTTCCAGATCCGGACGGACGACGACCTCCTCTGCGCCCAGGCCGTGGTGCTGGCGACCGGGGCGTGCGGCCTGCCGGCAGTCCCGGGCATCGCCGAGGCAGTCCCCCCGTGGATGACAACAGTCACTCCGCTCAGCTATCGCGATCCCGGTCAGCTCCCTGACGGTGGAGTCCTCGTCGTCGGCGCGTCCGCTACGGGCGTCCAGCTCGCCGGCGAGATCCACCAGTCTGGGCGACCGGTGACCCTTGCGGTCGGCGAACACGTCCGGCTGCCACGCACCTACCGCAGCCGCGACATCTTCTGGTGGCTCGAGGCAACGGGCCTGCTAGGCGAACGCTACGACGAGATCGACGACCTTACCCGCGCCCGCCACCTGCCGTCCCCCCAGCTCACGGGAACCGCCCGGGCCACCATGACCGACCTCAGCACGCTCGCGGCCCGGGGGGTCCGCATCGTGGGTCGCCTGGCTCTTATCGCCGATGGCGTGGCCCAGTTCTCTGGGTCGCTGCCCAACGTCTGCGCCCTCGCCGACCTGAAGATGAACCGGTTCTTGAACCGGGCCGACGAGTGGGCCACGGCCGCGGGCCTCGACGACGAGCTGTCGCCACCTCATCGCTTCGCACCCACGCGCGTCGACCCCCGGTCGCCGCTTGAGCTCGATCTGTCGAGCCGGGAGATCACCACTGTGCTGTGGGCGACCGGCTTTCGACCCGATCACTCGTGGCTCGAGATCCCCGCTGTGCGCGACCGCACCGGTCGGCTCCGCCACGACGGCGGCGTGGTCACCACTGCCCCCGGCCTCTACGTCCTCGGCCTGCCAGTGCTCCGCACCCGCGCCTCCACCTATATCCACGGCGCGGCCGCGGACTCCGAAGCTCTAGCCGACCACATCCGCTCATTCCTCGGCAGCGCCAGCCTTTGACCCGCCGTCTAGGGTTGAACATTCTGGGCATAACACCGGTATTAGCCTGCCGATCGCGTAGCCGACGGCAACCGGCAGCACAGGTTTCCGAGAAACTGAGTTGCGGTTGCCGAATCGGCGCGGGCAAGCGGCCGACAGCCAACAGCTAAGTCACTCGATCCGATGCGTCACCGGTGGCCCAGCGACGAGATTGCCCACGTACGCACGCGACTGATTCCGACCCGGGTTTCCGCCTATGACGATGCTCGTCCAGTCGGGATCGATGAGCATCGGAACGAGGCGCGCCGGATCCTGCGACGCGACCCACGATTCACGGAGCACCGGGTCATCGATGCTCGTCGCGAAGCTGAAGTCGGTCCGGCCCACCTGATGCGCATAGCGCTCGGTGACGTCCGCGCGAATCCGCAGCTGCTCGTAGAGGTAGGCGCGGATCTCCTTCTTGTCGACACCGAACTCGTGCAGCGCCCGAGCGACGCTCGGCGACAAGAGCAGCAGCGGATTGAACCCGCCGTGGACCGCGGCCGTGTACGCCCACGGCCCGATCGCGTTCGCGAGAATGCGCGCGATCGTCTCAAGGTGCTCCGCAGCGGATTCACCCGCGGTGTAAATCGGCGCGGAGTGGTTCGTCACGAGCAGCACGCTCGCGGTGCTCGAGTCCAGCGGGAAGCCATTGTCCACCCGGAACGGATCCCAGCCGATCGCGTGCGTCGCAGGTTCATCCTCGGCCATCACCACGTTGAACGAGTACCCGATCGCTCCCGCGTCGCTCGTGCCCGGCGGAATGCGCAGTCCGCCGACGTTGCGCAGGAGCAGGCGCAGGAAGCGCCCGATGCTCCCATTCGCCTGCCTGCCAAGGCGCATCGCCCCGGTCCCGGTGTTGAAGTCGAGCGCCTCGACGACCGGGCCACTCACGACGATGAGCGGTTCTAGGCCGAACGTGGACGTCAGATCCTCCCGGCGAAAGCGCGGATCCATAAGGCAGCGCGCGACCGCGACGAGCACCGGCATGTACTCAGGCCTGCACCCGGCCATGACGCCGTTCACCGCGATGTTCGTGATCGTGACCTCTCGGAGCTCGGGAGGCAGCGCGCCGAGGATGGTGTCGGGATCTTCGCTGGTCACCGCTAGAAAGCGGTCGACCCGGTCGTGCGTGGGCGGGACAATCGGCAGCCCGTCGCTCCACCCCTTGGTCAGGAAATGCTCCTCGACCTCGTCGAGCGACCCGGTGAAGACGACCTCGCGCGGCTGCGGGCAGACCTCGACTTCCTCGATCGCGACGCCACGCTTGGACCGCTGCAGGGCCTCCTCGACCTGGTCGAGTACGACGTCACGGACCTTGCGCCCGAACGTCTCGGCGGTGTCGGTCTGGATCGAACCCGGGTACACGGCGAGGCGGGGCTCATCGTCGCCGAAGATCGACGCGATCGAGCGGGCCATCACTTCGAACCCGCTGGACACTACTCCGACCGCCGGGAGGTTCGCCTCCTCGGCTACTGCGACCGCTCGCATTACCCCGGCGGTGCAGCGCCCGCACGCGCCAACGGCCACGACAGCCGCGTCCGCCTTCGCGTGTACGAGTTGCTCTCGGAGCGTGTCGAAGGCGGAATAGTCGTCGCCGAAGTCGCCGACGAAGTGAGCGTGATCAATAAACTCGATGTCCGCAACCTGTGCGCCGAGCCGGCCCTCGAACGCACGCAAGATCTCGTCGCCTTTGAAGAGGTGGTCCCAGACCAGCGCGATGCGGGCGCCGGACCAGCTCTCCAGGCCGGCCTGGCCGCGCCGACCGCGCTCTGTCGACCGACCGAGCGGCCACAGGGTCGCATACGACGGCTCTGTTTCTGCCATGATTCCCCTCAGACATCACGAACTGTCTTCCTGGCGGCAAACGCACACAGCGTAGATGCGGGCCTTGCCCGCAGCAAGGGTCGCAGACGCAGGCTTCGGTGCGGGCCGACCTCCCTGCCTCGGGCTAGCTGGCCGTGCTCAGCACCGCCGACACGGCGTCCAGCGCTCCCGGCACCAGGGCGTAGTAGGCCCACTTACCTCTCTTGTCGCGGGTGAAGATGCCCGCGTTCACCAGAATCTTGAGG
>JBOHCP010000727.1:0-3030 GCA_050698875.1 Streptosporangiaceae bacterium
ACAGGCTCGAGGGAGAGCTGAGCGCCACCGGGTTCACCACCACCGACCTGGACGCCAACCAGCTGACCGGCTACTACGGCGGCGCGATGTGGCGGGCCGCGATGCTCGGGCTCGACGACGCGCCTCCCGCCGTCGAGGCGGTGATCATAGGACCGAACGACCCCGGAGCCATGAAGCGCCTCGTCCACGAATGCCGCGAGCGTGGTTTGCGCTTCGTGTTCGACCCTGCGCACCAATTGCCGATGATGTCCGCCGAGGACGTGATGGACAGCACGCGCGGCGCCTGGATCGTGATCGGCAACGACTACGAGCTGGAGCTCATCGAGCAGCGCACCGGTCGAGACGAAGCCGGCCTCCTCGAGCTGGCGGAGATCGTCGTGACCACGCTTGGGCGCCAGGGCTCACGCATCGCGACGCGGGGTGGGGCGGTCGAGATACCCGCCGCGCCGTGTCTCCGCGAGTCAGACCCGACGGGTGCGGGAGACGCCTATCGCGCGGGCCTGGTGGCGGGCCTGCTGCGCGGCCTGGACCTGGAAGTCGCCGGCCGCGTAGCCTCGCTGGCCGCGTCGTACGTCGTCGAGCAGGTGGGCACGATCGAGCACACCTACACCGCGCTCGAGTTTTCGAGTCGCTGCCTGGAAGCGTTTGGCATCGAGCTGCCGGAGAAGTTCTGGGCTAGAGACCCGGCCGAAAAGTCTTTGTGACGAGCGCGGCGCGGGCTGACAGAATCGTGGTGCCCGTCGAGATCCAGCAAAGATCGCAGCACACGTTGGAGAACGACCTCATGCTTGGACGGCGAGAAGCTCAGACCTCGATCTTCGATAGCGACCAGCGGTACCTCGGCCACGTTGGGGAGAAGACCTTCTTCGGATACTTGGCCAGGCACCGCCACGAACTGTTCCGCGACGACGACTTTGCCGACTTGTATCGAACGGACTGGGGACGGCCGAGCGTCGCGCCCAGCCTGCTCTGCACAGCCTTGGTCTTGCAGCACTACGACGGCTGTTCGGATCAGGAGGCGGCGGAGTCAGCGGCTTACGACCAACGCTGGAAGGTAGCGCTGGGAACGGGCGAGACGGAGAGGCCTTTTGTCAAGAGCACGCTGCAGCTGTTCCGAGCGCAGCTGATCGTGCACGAGAAGGCGCGGTCGATTTTCGAAGCCAGCCTGGCGGCAGCTCGACGGGAAGGCCGACTGAAGTCCGAGGGACGGATGCGGGCGGCGCTGGACACGACCAACATTCTGGGACGAGGTGCCGTGCGCGACACCTACAACCTGATCGCGGACGGCATCGTAAACCTGAGCCGGCTGCTGGCCAAGGCGGCGGGGAAGCCGTTGCCGGAGTGGATGGAAGAGCACGACCTGGAGCCTTACTTGGGAAGCAGCCTGAAGGGAGTGGCGGAGATCGATTGGAGCGACCGGATCCAGAAGGAGGAACTGCTCGGCGCATTGGTGGCCGACGCCAAGCGAGTTTTGGAACTGGGCGGCCACACGCGAGCCGAGTACGAGGCGGGTTCCCCGGAGGAGGAACGACTACTCCGGGCGAGCGAGATTCTCAGACAGGTTCTGCTTCAGGACGTGGAGCCCAGCCACAGTGGTGATCGGATGCGCAAGCAGGTGCGTGTTGGAGCGAGTGGGGAACGCATCGTCTCCGTTCACGACCCCGAGATGAGGCACGGCCGCAAGAGTGCGAGCACCCGCTTCGACGGGCACAAAGCAGCGGTGGTGGCCGACGTTGAAAGCCAACTGATCACGGCGGTGGACGTGATGGCTGGGAGCGCGAAGGACCAGGAGGGCAGCCTGGAGCTGATTCAGCAAGCAGAGGCAACAACCGGACTCAAAGTGGACACAGCGTTGGCCGACTGCGCATATGGAAGTGCGGACAACCGGATCGCGTTCGCTGCAGCCGGAGTCGAGCTGCTGGCGAAGGTGCCGCGGAGGACCAACGGCGAGTTCTTCAACAAGGAGGACTTCCTCATCGACCTGGAGAAGATGGACTGCCGCTGCCCAGCAGGACAACACACAACGAAGGTGGTCAAGGCTGGAAGTAAGACGGCTGCATTCCGATTCTCGGCGACCGTTTGCAAGGCTTGCCCGCTACGACCCGAGTGCTTCAAGGGTAAGGACAAAGGCCAGGGACGGAGAGTTTTCCTTCACCCGCATGAGGCCTTGCTCCAAGCGGCTCGGGAGTGGCAACACGGCCCTGAGTTCGATGATTTCCGCAAGCAACGTCAGGTGGTCGAGCATCGACTGGCTCGGCTCGTCCAGTTGGGTATTCGACAAGCACGCTATTTCGGTCGCCGCAAGACTCTGTTCCAAGTCCTTATGGCGGCGGCGATTGCCAACCTGACCCTGATCGCTGGCCCCAACGGTAGTCGGAGCCGGATCCCCGACTCCCAGGAAGTCGGGCGGCCGCTCTCGACCCTGCTGACCGGTCTGCTCGACCTCTGGTACCGCCTACGGGCCGTTTTTGGCGCCCGCGGCCGCGCGGAGTCAGAGGCCGACGCATCCCCCTCGGCGCCGCAGTTCGCCTCAGCCCGTCCTTTCTGAAGGCCGTTTCTCGGCCGGGTCTCTAGACCAGCTCCCTGACGACCGCCGCGACGCCGGCGGCGCAGCGGTCCCAGCTGAAGGCGCGTGCCCGCTCGCGAGCTGCCTTGGCGATGGCCTTGCGCAGAGGCTGGTCGCCAAGCGCGACCTCCAGCACCTGCGCCAGCTGACCAGGATCCGCGGCTTCGTGGAAGTAGAGGGCCGCATCGCCGCCGACCTCGGGTAGGGAAGAGGCCTTAGCCGCCACGACCACCTTGCCACGCGCCATCGCCTCGAGCACGGGAAGGCCGAAGCCCTCGGCAAGAGAGGGAAAGCAGAATGCCCGGCAAAGACTGTAGAGCGGCACGAGATCTTCATCCGGAACGAACCCGGTGAGAACCAGTTCGTGCTGGGCGAGCCCGGACCGCGCGGCATGCCGCTTGAGCGAGCCCATGCTGTCCGCGTCCGCTGAACAGACGACGACGAGTAGGTGGGCGGCGCGAACC
>JBOHCP010000728.1:0-3025 GCA_050698875.1 Streptosporangiaceae bacterium
GGCCTGCTGGCCCTGCTGTTGCCGCATCTGGCGGGCCTGGAGCTGCGCACCTGACCCCCGCAAGGCCACCCGGCTCCGTGGCCGTATCGGCCCTTGAGACTGGTGAAGTCGCGTAATCAATCAGCGTGTATTCCTTGGTGATCTTTGCTGGGTGTCACGGTCCGTGGTCTCCGGGGGCGTATCGGTTCCATGTCCCGCCGGCCTCGGCGGCGACGCGGGTGGTGGTCTGGTGATGGAAGCCGAGGGATCGGGCGATGACCGGGGCGGGGGCCTGGAGCACGAGCTGGCGCAGGGCCGCGGGACGAGCCGTTCCGGTGAGGAAGCCCAGCGCGCGCAGGTGCTCGAGCATGGTGCCCACGTTGAGTGGCTGCCCGGCGCGATGACCGGGGAACAGCCAGCGGGTCCTGGGGCTGGCGGCGGTGGTCATGTCCTGCCAGCTGCCGGCCAGTTCCAGGAGCAGGGCCGCGAACGGCTCGGGCACGGGAACCGGCGGGTTACCGAGGCGGATGAGCACCTCGCCGTCCTGCTGGATGACATCGTCGGTGGTGAGCCGGATAAGGCGGCTGACAGGCTGGGCATATAGGAGCATCAGGCATGCCGCGACCCTGGTGCGCAGCGGTATGCGGTCGTCGGTGACCGCCCGGCGGATCAGGTCCAGCCGCCGCCGCTGGGAGAGCGGGTCGCTTTTGCGGCGCTGCTGGATGGCGAGATCCAGGCGGGGCATGTGCCGGCCGGTCATGGCCCAGGCCAGGAAGGCGCGGACGGTGCGCCTGTCGTGTTCGCGGTGGCTGGCGTACCACGCATCGAGGTCGGCCTGGCCGCAGGTCCTGAGCGTGCAGCCACGGTCAGCGGCCCAGGTCAGGAACGCGCGGGCAGCGGTGAACTGCTCGCCGGCGAACCGGCGGGAAGCCGAGGTGAGCGGGCGCCGGGCAGCTCGTGCCCGAAGCCGCGGGAGCTGCTCCCAGGTAGCAAAACGGCGGAGCAGCCGTTCGTCTGGGCCGGTGCCGATCTCGGCGAGCCGGCGGGTCAGCCAGGACTCAAAGTGCAGCAGCTGCTTGTCGATGGCGGGCAGCGCGCCGCAGGCCATGAGATGATCACGCAGGTGAGCGACGGTCCGCCAGTTCGGCAGCTGGTGAAGCGCGTCGTGGGTGAGGGGGGTCCGGCCGGTGGCGAGGTCCCTGAGCAGAGCCTGGACCTGCGGGCTGCGCAGCCACATCCAGCCCTTCCACGGGTCGGGCATCACGATGAGCTCGGCGGCTAGCGGCTTCAGCGCCTCGCTGACCGCGCCGGAGCCGTCGTCGAGCAGCAGGCACAGCTTGCCGGAGAAGGTGCACCGGGAACAGAGCCGGCCGGTGTGAAGGCGGCCCTCGAAACCGCACCGGCCGCAGAAGAAATTGCGGGTGATGCCCGCGCAGTCCCGGCAGGTCGGTGTCCCGTCCGCGCGGCGGCCGGGGAGCAGCCGGCTGGTCCCGCACCCGGCGCAGCGCCCGCGGGTCTGCAGGGCCCTGACGTAGCAGGTCCGGCAGAGCGGCCCGTCCGGCCAGTTCGCCGACAAGCCCGCCCGCCGGCCGCAGCGGGCGCAGACCCGGATGTGCCAGCGCTCGTACTGCTCCGGCGTGTACTTTCCGGGGCTCATTCCGGCCCTGGCCGGACCCGCGCCCGCCTGGGCCTGATAGCGGACAGGTCCGCGACGCTCAGGTCGCATGTGGTGCCAGTCCTGCGGACGTCGATGGTCTCGGCCTTGGTGGCGATCAGGTCGGCCGGGGTGACGTCGAAGATGTCGCACAGCGCGGCCAGGACGGGCAGCGACAGCCGCTCCGGGGTGCCGGTGACCAGCCGGTGGACTTGGGAGACTGAGAGCTTGATCCCGCGCTCGACCAGTAGCGGGACCAGCTCGCTGGTGGTGAACATGCCGTGGGAGGCCATCAGCTCCCGCAGTCGCCATCGGTAGCTGACCTGCCGTTTCGCCGTCATCTGTCTCTCCGGTCAGTCGGGAACGCTGCGTCCATAGTCTGGTCCAGCGCCCGGCGGAGCGTGCGGGTGCGGAAGTCCGACGACACGCAGGTATACAAGGCGGTGGTGGACGCTGCCTCGTGCCCGACCTGGCATTGGACGAAGAACGCGTCGTAGCCGTCCTCGATGAGGTGCGTGACATATGAGCGGCGCAGGCTATGGAAGTCGACCCCCTCCTCCAGGCCGATCTCGCGCCGGTAGGCGACGAAGCGGGAGTTCAGCCGCTGCAGGCCGACCCGGGCTCCGCGTTCGGACGGCCACAATGCCAGGACTCCCTCGGCCGCCAGCAGCGGCCGGACTTCGGTCACCCACTGGTCGATAATCTCGGCCGACCATGGCCAGACCGCCAGCACGCTGCGGCGTTTGGGCGGCGACCCCTTACCGGCCTTGCCGTGGCGGACATCCAGGACACCGTATTCGCCGAACTCGCGGCCGTGCGGGTTGTGGCTGAAGTCGACGGTATCGAGCATCCGGGTCTCGTTGCGGCGTAGCCCGAACGCGTACGCGGTCTTGAACAGGGTGGCGTCGCGGAACGCCGGCAGCCACCCTTTGCGGCCTCGCCCCCGGATGGCCGTCACCTGCGCGTCGGCGTGGTCGAAAAATGCCTGCAGCTCATCGATGGTGAAGGCCCGCTTGGCGGGTTCGCCCTCGTACTCCTGGACGTGCACCGCGGTGTTCCACTCGTGCACGATCTGGATCGGGTGGGTGCCGAACCTGCTCTCGCACTGCTCGGCCCATCCGTAAGCCGGATCGGTGAGGAACGCGCAGAACGAGCGGACCGCTTCCTGGTAGGACCGCAGCGTCGAGCGGGCGTTGCCGCGGACCGCCCGGATGTCGGTGAACCACTCATCGGCCAGCTGCGGCGACCACTGCCACGGCACCGTGCCGCAGTGCCGGGCGAAGGCCCGCACCGACCTTTCCCGGCCCTCGATCGTGGAGAACGCCAGATTGCGGGCCAGCTGCTGATTCCGCCATCCGGTCAGCATCGCCTCGAACACCTGCTCCTCGGGCC
>JBOHCP010000729.1:0-3015 GCA_050698875.1 Streptosporangiaceae bacterium
CAACGTGGGTGCGCAGGAGGGCGGCGCCCCTTGGGCCGGACTGGCCGAGGACCGGGGATGAACGATGGGGCGGAAGACCGCTACAACCGAGGAGTTACCTGCGATGCCCGAGAACACCAAGCCGCCGCTGAGCCGTCGCGCGCAGGCCCGGGTCTTCAAGATCGTGAATGTCCCGATGCGGTTCATACTGGGCCTGCCGGTCGCCACGCCGCTCGGCCGGAACCTCATGCTGGCGTTCATCATCGGCCGCAAGAGCGGCCGGACGCACCGGCAGCCGGTGAGCTATGTGCCGGACGGCGACAGCCTGCTGACGCCGGGCGGCGGCAAGTGGAAGCTGAACCTGGCTGCCGGCGTGCCGGTGCGCATCCGGCTACGCGGCAAGGACATCTCCGCGACGCCTGAGCTGGTGAGTGACGTCGGCAAGCGGCTCCAGACCCATGGCCGCCGGCAACCCGGCGGCGGCCAGGTTCGTAGGCATCCAGCGCGGCCCGGACGGCAGCTTCGACCGGGCCGGCGTGGCGCGTGCCGTGCACTACGGATTCCGGATCGTGCGCTGGCACCCGGCCCAGCCAGCCGGACGCAGCCGAGCACTCAGCTGAGGCGGCGCTCGTCTAAGCCCCCGATGAGCACGCCGCCCGCGACGAGCGCAGCCACCGCGCCGGCGTCGAGATCCAGCCAGTCGGCCAGCGCGTCGGCGTTGTGCTCGCCGCGCCGGGCGACGCCGCGCCGGACGGCGACGGATGCGGCCGAGAACTGGTAGGGCATGGCGACCACCCGGCGGTCGGTGCCGGGCAGCCCGGCAGTGTGAGCGCCGTCAGCGAAGACGTCGGTGCTGTCGCTCAGGTCAGCCCAGGCGATCCCTGCCTGCTCCAGCTCGGCGAGCAGGCTGACGCGGTCGGTGAAGCCGCTGATCCAGTCCTGGATCGCCTGCTGCCGCAGTCGCGCCTTGGTCGGCAGGTCGCTGCCGGACGGCGCCGGGTCACTGATGATGCCGCGCCGGGACAGCATCACCCAGGCGTGCTTCGGCGGTGCCGCGATCAGGAGCGGACCGCCGGGTGCGGCCCAGATGGTGCCGCGCGAGGAATAAGGTTCCGTGCTGCCGTCGATGGCGGCGTGCGCGTGATCGTCACTCGCCGCGACGGCCGCCAGCATGCTGAGCCCGATGTGCTGGCCGTGGCCGGTGACGTCGTGCTGATGCAGCGCGGCGAGCACGGCGATGGCGGCGTGCAATCCGGTCACGGTGTCGGCGAGTGCCAGCGGCAGGTCCGTCGGGGCGCGCTCGTCGAGGTCCGCCTGCCTGGCCAGCAGCCCGGATTCGGCGTGTATGACGGGAGCCAGCGCGCGCCGCGCCGAGTCGGGGCCGAATCCGGAGACGGACAGCATGATCAGCCGCGGGCTGGCCGCCGACAGTTGCTGGTAGCCGAGGCCGAGCCGGTCCATCACCCCGGGCCTGAAGTTCTCGATGAGCACGTCAGCCGTGGCGGCGAGGCGGCGGACGAGGTCGACCGCACCGGAGGCCGTGAGGTCGATGCAGACGCTGCGCTTGCCCGCGTTCATCTGCGCGTACATGCCGCTACGGCCGCCCCGCACCGCGCCGAAAAACTCGGTGACGTCGGTGCGCGGACCCTCCACCCGCAGCACGTCCGCCCCCAGGTCGGCGAGGATGCGCGCGGCGTAGGGCCCGGAGATGGCCTGGGACATGTCCAGGATGCGCCAGGCGGGCAGCGGCGCGGGTGCCGTCGGCTCGGGCTCGGCGGGGTTTGTCACGGGCGGCTCCGGATAGTCGGGATCGGCCAGCCACATCGTACGATCAAGCCGATGCCGGGCTGCACTGCTGGCGGGAGCGGATTGTGGACGGTGAGGCGTCGTGACGCCAGATGAAGTAGGCGCCTTCGAGCTGGGTACCGACGGGCCATCGGTGATTCTCGTCGGTGTCGACGACTCCACTACATCCAGCCGCGCCGGTTGGTACGCGGCCGGCCTCGCGCGGCGGCAGGGCGCCCGGCTGGTGGCGGTGTTCGTGTCGCCGCTGGCCTCATTCGGCGCGGCCGGCCCGGGGGGCGCGGCGCTGGCGGTCGCCAGGGAGGACGCGTTCCGGGCCAGTGCCGGCGACATGGAACGGCGGGCTCGGGAGATCGGCGCCGAGCTGGGCATCTCGATCACGTTCGTGGCCGCTCGGGGTGACCCCTTCACCGAGATCCGGCGGATCGCGGACGAGGTCCGCGCGGACGCGATCGTCGTCGGCGCGTCTGCGCACGCCGGACACCGGTTCGTCGGCTCGCTGGCGGTCCGGCTGGTGCGGGCCGGGAAGTGGCCGGTCACCGTCGTGCCGTGAGGGCGCTCGCAAGTGCTCGCGCGGCGTTACGCCTGTCCTGACCAAGCGGCCATCGGCGCGCCGTGGGCCGTGGGCCGTACTCGGGGCGAGCCAGTGACAGCACCCGGCGGTGCTCCGCCCATGTCACGGACGGCTGGGGCTGTCTCGTCTCTGGGTTGAAGGGTGGATTCTGGACTCAGGAAGGTGATGGTCGTGCGGGTGTTCGTGGCAGGCGGGGCTGGGGCCATGGGGCGGCGGCTGGTGCCCCAGCTCGTGGCCCAGGGCCACCAGGTGACGGCTACGAGGACGAGCCAGGCCAAGCTGAGCTGGCTGGAGCGGCTGGGAGCAGACGGCGTCGTGATGGACGGGCTGGATGCGGTGTCGGTCGGTGAGGCGGTGGCTGCGGCCAGGCCGGACGCAATCGTGCACCAGATGACCGCACTGTCCGCGGAGCACGCCGGAAAGCCCGATTTGAAGCGTCCCGACCGCTTCTTCGCCACCACCATCCGGCTGCGCTCCGAGGGGACGGACCACTTGCTGGCCGCCGCGGAGGCGACCGGCGTATCCCATGTCGTGGCGCAGAGCTTTGGCGCCTTTAACGGCATCCGCGAGGGTGGCTGGGTGAAGACCGAGGAGGACCCGACAGACCCGGGCCCGGCGAGCGCACGCAACGGGGCGGAAGCGCTCCGCCACCTCGAGGA
>JBOHCP010000730.1:0-3001 GCA_050698875.1 Streptosporangiaceae bacterium
GAGGCCAGCCGGGCTCGCGCCCGCGCCGCCGGCCGCGGCGCTCACGGCCAGCGCCACCACCACGCCGGCTAGCAGCACCACCGACATGCCCACGGCCTGGGCGATCAGGACCGTGAAGATAGTCCAGCCTGCGCTCGCGGCGCTCGCGCCGCGCCGCCGGTAGTACCGGTACCGGTAGGCGCTCGACGGCGCGGGCTCCCCCGGCACCGTGCAGTTAATCGCGTCGTTAGCCAGCGAGAGCAGGAACAGGCCAGGCAGCGGGACCATCGGGCCGGCCAGCCGCAGCACGCGCTGCTGCAGCCGCGCATAGGCCAGCAGCGACAGCGACTCCGCGCCGATCGCCGCTACTACCCAACCTGGGCTGGCGTCGCTGATCTGCCGCGCGGCGGCGGCCAGCTCACCGCGCCTGCCAACCAGCAGCACCAGCACGAGGATCCCGATGGCGACGCCGAGGGCGTAGCGCAGCAGCTCCCCGAGGGTACGCCCCGCCACGTTTCTGGCTCGGGGCGGCGACCCCCCGGACCCCCCCGCGGCGCGCGGGGACGACCCCCCTTGACCCCCCGCGGTAGCAAGGTCGTCCGCCATCGGTCCATGATGATGGACCGACAGGCCTGGCGACCAGCGCGGGAGGGGAACGCGGACGTGGCACCGTACTTCGGCGGCCGGATCGGGGCCGACTGGCGGGACTCGGAGCCGTGGTGGCCGCCCGAGCCGGCGCCACCGGATGGCGCGCCCAACCTGCTCCTCGTGGTGCTGGATGACGTCGGCTACGCCCAGCTCGGCTGTTACGGCTCGGACATCGCGACGCCCGTGCTCGACGGCCTGGCGGCGGGGGGCGTCCGGCTCGCGAATTTCCATACCACCTCGCTGTGCTCGCCGACCCGGGTCTGCCTGCTGACCGGGCGCAACCACCACCGCAGCGGCATGGGCCGCGTCGCCGACCTGGCCATCGGGTTCCCCGGCTACTGGGGCACGCCGCCGCGGGAGAACGGCTACCTCTCGGAGATCCTGCGGACCGCCGGATACGGGTGTTACGCCGTCGGCAAGTGGCACCTGTCCCCCGAGGACGAGACGAACATGGCCGCCTCCCGCGCGACGTGGCCGCTGGCCCGCGGCTTCGACCGCTGGTACGGCTTCCACGGCGGCGAGACGCACCAGTTCGTCCCCGCGCTGTTCCACGACAACCACGCGGTGCGGCCGCCGCGCTCGCTGTCGGACGGCTATCACCTGACCGAGGACCTCGCGGACCGGGCCATCGAGTTCCTCGGTGACCTGCGCGCGGTCGACGCGGACCGGCCGTTCTTCCTGTACTTCGCTACCGGCGCCTGCCACTCCCCGCACCAGCCGCCGGAGCGCTGGCTGACGCGCTACCGCGGCCGGTTCGACCAGGGCTGGGACGCCTGGCGGTCGGCTGCCTTCGAGCGGCAGCTCGCGGCCGGCTTGCTGCCGCCCCGGACCGCGCTGTCGCCTCGCCCGGACTGGGTTCCGGCGTGGGACTCGCTGAGCCCTCGCGACCGCGCCGTGGCCGCACGCTTCATGGAGTGCTTCGCCGGGTTCCTGTCGCACGCCGACGAGCAGGTCGGGCGCGTGCTGGACTTCCTGCGCGACCGCGGTGAGCTCGACAACACCGTGGTGTGCGTCGTCTCCGACAACGGTGCCAGCGCCGAGGGGGGCGGCGAGGGCTCCATCAATGACATGCGGCTGCAGAACCTCGACCCGGCCGGGCCGGACGAGATGGCCGCCAGGATCGACGAGATCGGCGGCCCGCTCACCCACAACAACTACCCGTGGGGCTGGACCATGGCGGGCAATACGCCGTTCCGCCGGTGGAAGCGCGAGGTCCACGAGGGCGGCGTCGCCGACCCGTGCATCCTGTCCTGGCCCGCCGGGGCGGTCCGGGGCGTGGTCGAGCCTGGCGGCATCCGGCACCAGTTCACCCACGCGATCGACGTGCTGCCGACGGTGCTCGAGCTGACCGGCGTCACGCCGCCCGACGCTGTCGAGGGGCTCCCGCAGGCATCGCTGGACGGCGTCAGCTTCGGCTACCTGCTCGGTGCCGCCGGGGCCGACGCCGCGGAGCGGCACGAGACGCAGTACTTCGAGATGCTCGGCTCACGGGCGATCTACCACCGCGGCTGGAAGGCGGTCACGTTCCACCCGGTCGGGCCCTTGTACGACGACCAGAATCCGAACGCGCCGTTCGACGAGGACGTCTGGGAGTTGTACCACGTCGCCGCGGATCTATCGGAAACCCGCGATCTCGCGGCGGGGCAGCCCGCCAGGCTGGCAGAGCTGGTGGCGCTCTGGTGGCAGGAGTCCAGTCGCAATCAGGTGCTGCCACTGGACAACCGGCCGCTGTGGGCGCTGGTGCACCCCAAGCCGGACCGTCGCCGGCCGCGGTCGGAGTACCGGTACACCCAGGGTGGCGCGCCGGTGCCCGAGTCGGTGGCCGTCAACGTCAGGAACCGCTCGCATCTCCTGGTGGTCGACGTTGTCGTCGGCGCTGAGCCGGACGGCGTGCTGCTGGCTCTCGGGTCCGTACTCGGCGGCTGGTCGCTGCACATCCTGGACGGCCGGCTGCGCTACGTGCACAACCTGTACGGCAAGGAGCGGCACGTCGTCATCTCGTCCTCGGTCACCGCGCCGGGTGCGCACCGGGTCGAGTACGAGTTCACCAAGGATGCCGGGCCGGGCGGGATGGGGGTGCTGCGCTGCGACGGGCACGAGGTCGGCCAGGGCACAGTCCCGCTGTTCACCCCGTCGGGATTCACTGGCACTGGCGTGGGCCTGACGTGCGGCTACGAGTGGGGGCCCGCGGTCGGCGAGGGGTACACCGCGCCGTTCACGTTCGGCGGTGTCATCCGGCGCGCGGTCGTCCGGGTGACCGGCCCGGTGGTCCGCGACCCGCTCGCCGAGCTCGAGGCCATCCTCGCCGAGCAGTGACGGGCTCCGTCTGGTGCTTGTACCTCGTCGGCCAGCGGTCGCACCAGAGGGACCGGTC
>JBOHCP010000731.1:0-2980 GCA_050698875.1 Streptosporangiaceae bacterium
GAGAAGCCCTCATACAGCGACGGCACGACCGCGATCTCCGCGCTGGCGACAAGGCCTGCCAGCTGCTCGTCGCTGATTCCGCTGACGAATTGCACCCGGCCGGTCAGCGACAGGTCGCCGAGCAGCCGCTCCGTCGGGCCGTCGGGCACCAGCTTGCTCACCACGGTCAGGGTGACGTCCCGCTCTGCCGCGAGCTTGGCGTACGCGCGCAGCAGCGTCGCCACGCCCTTGACCGGTGAATCGGCGCTCGCGACCGCGACGATCCGGCCGGGTACTCGCGGGCCCGGCTGCGGGCGGAACAGCCGGGTGTCCACGCCAAGCGGGACGACCAGGACGTTGTCCTGCGGCACCTTGAAGTCGCGGACGATGTCGGCCCGCGAGGACGCTGAGCCGGTCATCACCGGTCCGATTCGCCGCGCCACCCTGGCCTGCATCCGGACGAAGGAGTACCAGCGCCACTTCGGGATCTTGTGCAGGCCGCGAGCAGCCGCCAGCTCGATGCGCCGGTCGACGCTGATCGGGTGGTGAATGCTGGTCACCACCGGCAGGCCGAGGCGCGCGATGGCGAGGTTGCCGTAGGCCAGCACCTGGTTGTCGTGCACGACGTCGAAGTCGCCGACCCGCTGCCGCAGTGCGCGCAGCGCGCGCAGGCTGAAGGTGAGCGGCTCGGGGAAGTAGGCGGTCCACATGCCGAGAACTTCGAGTACGTCGATCCAGTCCCGGTATTCCCGCAGGTGCGGGGTGCGGAACGGATCGTCATCCCGATACAGGTCCAGGCTTGGCAGCTCGATCAGCCGCGGGCCGGGATCCAGGTCGGGGTACGGCTGCCCGGAGTACACCTCGACGTGATGGCCGAGGGCGGCGAGCTCGCGGGACAGGTGCCGCAGGAAGATGCCCTGCCCGCCGCAGTGCGGCTTGCTCCGGTAGGACAGCAGGCACACTCGTAGCGGGCCGTCCGGCCTCGCCTGGCACGCTTGCTCAGGCCCTGGCCTTGACTCGTCGGCCGCCGCGGTGTTCACGCAGTTCGCGCCTCCTCGTTCGCCACTGGCTACCCCATGAGACGGGCGACCCGCGTGAACTCATCGGAGCGCACCTTACCAAGGGAGTAACGTGCATGCCCGCTAGCCCTACTCGTATGGCGGTTTGTCCCGCCCGGACGCGTGTCGGTAAGCTGCCGCGACGTAGGGAACACGACGGAGGCTCCACTGACTCGACGCGCGCTGATCACCGGCATCACTGGACAGGACGGCTCCTACCTCGCGGAGCACCTGGTCGACCTGGGGTACGAGGTGTGGGGTCTGGTCCGCGGCCAGGCGAATCCTCCGGTTCGCCACCTGCGTCAGCTGCGCGGCGATGTCCGGCTGATCCGCGGCGACCTGCTCGACCAGGGCAGCCTCATTTCCGCCGTCGAGCGGGTGCAGCCCGACGAGGTCTACAACCTCGCGGCGATCTCGTACGTGCCGATGTCCTGGCAGCAGGCGGAGCTGACCGGCGAGGTCACCGGGCTCGGCGTGCTGCGCGTCCTCGAGGCCATCAGGGTCTGCAGCGGGATCAGCGCGTCGCGCAGCCCCGGCCGCGGCCAGATCCGGTTCTACCAGGCGTCCACGTCAGAGATGTTCGGCATGGTGCGGGAGACGCCGCAGACCGAGCAGACGCCGTTCCATCCGCGCAGCCCCTACGGCGTCGCGAAGGTGTATGGCCACTTCCTGACGCAGAACTACCGCGAGTCCTATGGCATGTTCGCGGTGTCAGGGATCATGTTCAACCACGAGTCGCCGCGCCGCGGCACCGAGTTCATGCCCCGCAAGGTCTCGCTCGGTGTCGCGAAGATCAAGCTCGGCTACGAGCGCCAGCTGCGGCTGGGCACCCTGACCGCGAGCCGTGACTGGGGCTTCGCCGCCGACTACGTGCGCGCCATGCAGCTCATGCTGGCGCAGGACGAGCCTGCCGACTACGTCATCGGCACCGGCGTGGCGCACACGGTCGAGGAACTGGTGGCCACCGCGTTCGACGCGGCCGGGCTGAACTGGCGTGACCACGTGGTGACCGACGCGGCGTTCATCCGGCCGGCCGAGGTAGAGCGGCTGTGCGCGGACGCGAGCAAGGCGCGAGACGAGCTCGGCTGGGAGCCCAAGATCGGTTTCGACGAGCTGGTCGCCATGATGGTCGACGCCGACCTCCTGCTGCTGGCCGCCGGCTTGCACGCCAGCGAGGAGTTCGCGGACGCCTGGTAGCCGGGGATCGGCTAGATCCGGCCGCCGGCCAGCGTGCCGATGCCGTACGTGAGGCCCGCCGCAACCGCCGCGAGGACAAGCTGCCTTAGCGCACCTCGCCAGAAGGGCCTGGCGGTGATCTTCGCCACCACGCCGCCCCCGACGAACGCCGCGACGGCTGCCAGGATCACCGCGGCCGCGAGCACGTCGAAGCCCAGCAGGTACGGCAGCAGCGGGATGAACGCGCCGACCGCGAACGTCAGCAGAGACGCGCCTGCCGCAGTGAGCGGCGACGGCAGCTCCTGCGGGTCGACGCCGAGTTCCTCCCGCACGTGGATGCGCAGCGCCTCGTCCGGCCGCCGGGAGAGCTGCCTGGCTACCTCCGCCGCCAGTTCCGGGTCCACGCCGCGCATCCGGTACCTCGCCGCCAGCTCGGCTTGCTCGCCGCCTGGGTTGTGCTCGAGCTCGTACCGCTCCTTGGCGACCTCGGAGGCGACCAGCTCGTTCTGCGACGAGACGGACACGAACTCCCCGGCAGCCATCGAGAACGCGCCCGCCGCGAGCCCGGCCAGGCCGGTCAGCACGATGGTGTGCTGGGGCAGCCCGCCGCCGCCCACGCCGGAGATCAGCGAGACGTTGGACACCAGGCCGTCCATGGCGCCGAAGACGGCCGGCCTGAGCCAGCCGCCGGAGACGTCCCGGTGCTGGTGGCCGTCGGTCTCGTGCTGCTCGGCGGCCGGACTCGCGCCCCCGGCCCGATCCGTCGC
>JBOHCP010000732.1:0-2974 GCA_050698875.1 Streptosporangiaceae bacterium
GAACGAACACGGCGCGCCCGGTGAGGTCGGCCGGCAGCCGGGTTGCGTAGGTCGACGCGACCAGCGTCTCCTCATCCCGGACGAGTCCGACGAAGCCGATGTCTGCTTCGGGGAGCAGCCGGGCCAGCGCGTCGAGCATGCCGATGCCGGCGCGCAGGATCGGCACAATCAGGGGGACCGGACGGTCGAGCCGCACACCCTCGGCCGTGCCGACTGGCGTCTGAACCTGGCACGGCTCGACGGTGACGCTGCGGGTGGCCTCGTACCCCAGCAGCGTCGTGAGCTCGTCGGCGAGCTGCCGGAATGCCGGTGAGCCCGTAGTCACGTCGCGCAGCGCGGTCAGCTTGTGCGCGACAAGCGGGTGATCGACAACCGTCGTCAGCATGCCCGTAGTCTGACAGGCCCGGTGATTCCTGGCATCTCAGGCGACGATCTGGGCCGCCAGTGGCAGATCATCGAAAATGTGTTCTACTACAAGGATGAGCTCGTCAGGCCGCCCGGATTGGTGGCGCTACCCGGCGCAGTGCGCGGCCGGACATCCGTGGGGACCGGGGCGCGTGACGGTCGGCTGGATGCCGTGCGATTGCCCGAATGCCAGGGCCAGCGGCCTCCTCGGTCACCTGTGGGTCCGCTGCCGAGCGGAGGCCTGCCGCTCGATCTGGTACCGCCCCCGGCATGACCCGCCACGGTTAGGCGCCTGGCGCCAAGCTCGGCATGGGCGGGGGAGAGCAGCGCAGGACGGCGGTTGGCGGAAGGTAGCGGTCAGGCGCGCGCCACCGCGCCGGAGCGTCCCGCATGCGAACCGACCCGGGAGGCGCCGACGAGTTCGGGCGGCGTGGCACAGGTCAGGTCCAGGAAGGCGTCGTCCTTCGGCTCGGGTAGCGCGATCGCCCCAGCGCTCGGCGCCGGGCGCGGCCGACGCGGCTTCCCTGACGCCGAGGTGCCGCCGCGACCGCGGTAGATAAGCAGGCCGTTGACCGGGTCGGGCACGGAGTCCAGGGCAGCCCGCACGACCGGCAGGCTACGGAACGCCTCCCACTCCGCTGCCGTTTCGAAGCACACCTCGAACGCGACGCCCCACTCGCCGGCGTGCCAGGTGCCGTCGAGCGCGCCGTTGGTCAGCGCCGCCTCGATCAGCTCGGAGTCGTAGGACTGCTGCCACTGGAAAGCCGAGAACTCCCCGTGCAGTACCTCGATCGACCACCACTCAGCCATTTCGTTGCGATAGTACGTCTTTCGTTCGGCTCGCGGAAGGGCGCCAGCGCCCTGATTTGGCCCCACGCGTAACCGCCTGGTCACACGAAGCTCGGCTGGACCGAGCAAGCCGCTTAGCTGGCTGGCCTTAACGCAGCTGGTGCTCCGGAGATGCGCAGGGCGGGGACAGTCGAAATGTTCAAGGACCTGGCATCCTTTCTGCAGCGCCAGGCAATGGGCTGACAGCTAACCGGCTGCCGCGCGGACGGCCGCGACCAGCTGGCTTTCCGGCAGCCAGCCGTCGTGGTGCCACAGGATCGTGCCAGTCGCGGACGTCAGCACGAACCAGGGCTGGTCCTGCACCCCGTACCCGTCCGCCAGCCGGCCGGTCTCATCCAGCGCGACCGGGTAGCTGAGCGCGGCGTGGAAGCCCGCGAGGTAGCTGCGAACGGTAGCCAGGGACGGCTCGGACGTCTCCTCGTCGACGGCGGTCAGGCCTGGCAGTCCGCCGGTGCGCGCGGTCTGCACGTACTGGTTGAGGCCGGTCAGGTCCGACTGCAGATCGGATGTCTCGTCCAGCCAGGTGGCGAAGAACACCACGAGTTGCGGGGTGCCAGGACCGAGCGTGAGCGATCCGGTCGGCAGCGCAGGCAGCGTCACCGTCTTGGTCGGGCCGAGACCGGTGATCTGGGCCAGCGACCCGGTCCTTGCCAGCGCGGGATGGCCGGGTAGCAGGCTCGACGCCTCCGCCGCCATCACCTGGGCCGCCTGGGTGATGCTGGCGTAGGCCATCGTCGTCAGGTAGATCTTCTGCTCGTGGCCGCGGGCGTCGATGATGTAAACGGCCGGGGTGTGGTCGATCTGGCCGTGCTCGATCTGCACGTAGATGCCGTAGGCGTGCCAGACCGCCTTGAGCTGGGGCAGCGTCCCGGTGAGGAAATCCCAGTGGTTGACCATGCCGTGCGACTGCGAGTAGCTCATCACGTCGGGCACCGAGGTCGCATCCGGGTTGGCGTCCACGCCCAGCAACTGGACCTGGTCGCCTGCCTTGCCGAGCAGATCCTTGGCGGCCAGCATGCTCTGCGTGGTCAGCGGGCACACCGTCGTGCACTCGGAGTCGGTGAACGCCAGGATCACGACCTTGCCGCGGAACGAGCTGAGCGAAACCTGCTGCCCGAACTGGCTGGTGAGGGTGAAGTTCGGTGCCTTCGTGCCGCCGAGCGACGAGCCCGGATCGAGATCAGGATTGGCGTCCGCGGCGTGCTGCTGGCTCGCCGCTGCGCTGCCGGTGCCGGGCGTAGACCCGCACCCCGCCGCGCCGATCGCCGCGCAGGCCAGCAGTGCGGCCAGCCAGCGACGGTACGACCTGACCGACGACAGAGCGTAGTAGAAAACCCGCACGATGCGATACTGCCACTTCACCGGGGGAACGGGGTAACTGGGTCAGCTCCCGTCCGGATAGCCGCCGCGGTGCAGCACCATCGGGAAATGGGGCAGGGTCTGCTGCGGCCGGACGTCCGCTCGCCAGTTATCCGGACCCGGCTCGATGCACGCAAACAACGGTGAGCCCGGCCCGCCGGGTCCGGCGAGCCGCTCGAGCGGAGCCCGGACGTCGGTCATGACGCCAGTGCCGAATCGCTGCCGCCAGCGCTCGTCGATGGACTCGAGCCGGTCAGCGTACCTGTCCCTGGCCACCCTGCCCCCGGGCGTGAGCTGCGCGATCTTCCACCTGTTACCGTCCGCGCCGGCCGTGATCCTGGTGACATCGGCGCGCCCGGTG
>JBOHCP010000733.1:0-2972 GCA_050698875.1 Streptosporangiaceae bacterium
GGGCCAGGCCGGCCGCCTCGCGGACCGCCGGTCCGCCCGCGTCCTCGCCCCAGGCCTTGCCGAGCGACCGGTCGACCGCGTCCAGGCGGGCGGCCAGCACCTCGGCCGGAGTGGCGAGCTCCCACGCCGCCGGGATCGCGTGCCGGACAAGCTCAGGGTTGAAGTTGAAGAACGTCGCGATGACCGTCTCCGCCGGTACCGCACCCATGGCCGCCGCGCGCGAGGCGAAATAGGTCATGCGCTGGTCGGTGATCCCGGCCTGCGCGTAACACTTCGGGCCATAGGGCGTGAAGTAAATCATTCCGTGGATCGGCTCGGCCTTGCGGAAGCACCGCCTGGCCATGCCCGGCGTGACGGGTTCAGCCACAGTCGTTCCCTTCTCCTCAAGCGCGTGCCAGCGTCTGCCCTCGACCTAAAGCGCGCTCACCGTCTCGTACAGCAGGTCCAGCACACGCGCGCTATCCGCGCTCATCGCCACATCAGCATTGCCTGCCGTGATACCCGACAATTCGCGCAGATCGACAACGGTCATGCCACGGGCGAAAGCGCCCGCCAGCTCGATGTCGACACGTGCGGGAACTGACCCGAACAAGTCCGGGTGCGTGACCCAGAGAAGGGCACACGGATCGTGAATCGGCGCGAAGCCGGGCTGCCGGGACATCTTGCCGTAGGCAATCACGAACGCCTCGAGCAGGTCGCCGACAAATCGTGCGGGCGGCGTCGCCAGCTGGCGAATGCGCTGCACGAACGGCGAGTCAACGAGCACCGTGTGGGTCACGTTGAGTCCGACCATGCGCAGTCGCGCGCCCGAGTTGAAGACGACTGAGGCAGCCTCCGGGTCGGCCCAGATATTGAACTCAGCAGCTGACGTGACGTTGCCGTATGAGGTGCTGCCGCCCATCAGCGAGATGCCGGCGAGCCGGGAACTGAAACCAGGGTCGCGGCGGATCGCCAGTGCCACGTTCGTGAGCGGGCCAGTCGCTATGAGCCAGGTGTCGGGGCCGCACGTGTCGATGAGGAAGCTGCTCGCCTCGCCGTCGGTGGCCGACCGGATCACGACGGGCAGGTCGGGGCCGTCAAGCCCGCTGGCGCCGTGTACATGCTCGGCAAACTGCGGCTCGCCGAGCAGTGGCCCGCTCGCACCCGCCACGACAGGACCGCGAAAACCGCATATGTCGGCGGCGATGCAGGCGTTGCGGGTGGTGTTGGCCAAGCTGGTGTTGCCGGCCACGGTAGTGATCCCGCGCAGATCGGCAAACCGCTGGGCCAGAACTATCGCAAGGAAGTCGTCGTTCCCGGGGTCGCAGTCGAGCACGACTGCCGGTGCTGCCACGCCGGTATCCTACGGGCTTGTTGATGAACGCGCCGATTGCGTTGGCCGGCGCGAGTACCCAAGGAATGCCGCAGCGGGCGGGCGAGTTAGCCGGGCACGAGCGTGTTCACCGACAACGAGCTCAAGTATCTCTGCGGGCAGCGGCTGGGCCGGATTGCGACCGTGGGCTCGGACGGCCAGCCACACGTGGTGCCCACGTCGTTTCGCTATAACCCCAAGCACGACGCGATTGACGTGGGCGGCTTGCGGATGAGTCAGACCAAGAAGCTTCGCGATGCTAAGCGCACTGGCCGGGCGAGCATCGTCGTTGATGACGTGCTGCCGCCATGGCAACCGCGCATGATCGAGGTGCGCGGAACGGCGGCCGTGATTCCAACGGGTGGCAAGGCCTTCGGCGAGCGTTTCGAGGACACCATCGTCCGGATCCAGCCCACGCGCATCATCTCCTTCGGCGTTGACTCCGACGAGGCTCAGGCCCGGTCTGTCAGCGCTACCTGATTGACATGTCAGCATTCGAGGCGTGAGCTATTTCTGGTGCCGCACCCTTGTAGCTGATCCGAAAATCGTGCCTTAGCTGGGCAGGCGGCAGCAGCCGGCGGCGGTTTGTGCCGTCGGCTTTACGGGCGGAGCGCCGGGCGGGTGTGCGGTTAGCTGGCTGCGGGGAGGAGTTCGCCGGTTTCGGGGTCGATGGCTTCGAGGGTGACCTTGTAGCCGAGGCGTTCCAGGCTGCGGAGGTGGCTTTGCGCCCGGCGGCGGGTACCGGCTCTGCGTTCGTGGTAGTCAGGGCCGAGTTCGAGGTATCCGGCTTCGGGGTCGGACAGGAGGGCGTGGGCGATGACGATCTGCTTGCGCATGATGGCGCCCTGGGCTTTCTTCTTGGGCATGCGCTTGCACATCCGCCGGTACTGCTCGCCGAGGAAGGTCTGGGTGCGGGCGGTGCTGATGGATGCCTCGCCGAGGGCACCGCCGATGTAGGGGTTGCCGCGGCCGGCGGCGTTCTTGCCCTTGCGCTTGCCCGCCGATTCCGTCACGCGAGGGGCCTGCCGGGCCCACGATGCCAGGTGCCCCGCAGTCGGGAAGACGCTCATGTCCACGCCGAACTCGGCGATCAGGTCCTGAGCAGTGGTGATCCCGAACCCGGGGATGCCGTCGAGCTGCTCTGTCTGCCGCTCGTATGGCCTGCACATTTCCGCGATCTTGTCGTCGAGGACCGTGATCTGGGCGGTGAGCTGGTCGATGCTGTCCAGCATCATCTGCAGGATGAAGGCGTGCTCCCCGGTGAAGAACGAGCAGTCCAGGGCCTCTTCCAGCTTCCTGATCTTGCCGCGCATCACGCCCCGTGCCTTGTCCGCGAGCACCTTCGGGTCCCGCTCGCCCGCGGCGATCGAGGCCAGCATGTCCCGGCCGGACACCCCGTGGATGTCGCTGATCACCGAGGACAGCTTCAGGTGCGCGTCCTCCAGCAGCTTCTCGCACCGCTCCTTCTGCGCGGTGCGCATCTGGACCAGCTTGCGCCGGTAGCACTTCTTCAGAATGGTCCATGTGAGGTTGCGGATTGGATCTTCCGGTGTTTCCTGCGACCGGCAGCCAATCCTGGGCAAGGCTTGGCGCGTCTTGCCGCCGGACCCCGGCCTGGCTC
>JBOHCP010000734.1:0-2966 GCA_050698875.1 Streptosporangiaceae bacterium
TCCTCGTGGTCAAACTCGACGTCGCCGAGTGTCATGTCGCGGACGAGCCGCATCAGGTCGGCGTCGCCGAGCCCTGGCCAGGCCAGGTAGCCAATGGTCCAGACGCCGCCACATACCTTAGGTACAAGACCGTTGCCGTGGCGGGGTCAGCCCGCAGCCTGCTGGCAACGTTGGCGGACGAACGGCATGACGGCGCGTGCGGCCCGGGTGCTCATTGTTCGTGTCCTGGGCGAGCGGATGGCGGCGCTTCTCAGACCGCTCGCGCGATGGCCTGGACTGCGCGCAGCCGGCCGTCGGCTAGTGCGGCGGTGAGGTTTGTGGCTTTCGCCTGGAAGTTGGGGACGAAGACCTGCAGTCCGACCGGGCTGGGAGGCAACTTGAGCAGCGCCTCCATCGTCGCGGCCGCGTAGTCGGAGAGATCGTTCCACGACTCGATGTCGAAACCGGCGGTTTCGATGGTCGTGCGCAGTCGATTGGGTGTGGTCAGGTGACTGTATTCGGGCCGGTCGGCCCAGGGCATCGGGAAGTCGGGTTCGCCGTTGTCGCCGGCGACGATGTCCCACACAGCTAGCCTGCCGCTGGCGGCCAGGACCCGGCGTGCCTCCTCGTAGAGCAGGGTCTTGTTGGCCACGTTCATCTGCACGTGCTGGCTGAACATCAGGGTGAAGGTCGCGTCCTCGAAGGGCAGGTCGGTGACGTCTGCCTGGCGCACGGAGATCCGGTCGTCAAGCCCGGCAAGCTGGTTGAGCCACCGTGCGGTCTGACAGTATTCCTCGGTGAGATCCACGGCGGCCACATGACAGCGGCTGCGTTCGGCGACGTAGCGGGCGGTTCCGCCGATTCCGCTGCCCGCATCGAGTACCTCGTCGTCGGGGGTGATCTCGACCAGGTCGGCTAGCTGGGCGGTGGCGATGCGGCCCATCGTGTGGAAGTCCTCAAGCAAAGCGAGGTCCTCGGGCCGAAGGTGGCCGAGGTCTGTCCCGGCGGCTACGAGCGCCTGCTCGATTGCCTGCCTGGAAGCGCCGGTCGAGTACTGGGTCTCGATCTGGATGTCTGTCACGTCTACGCCTTTCAGGTCGAACTACTTGAGGGTCAGAGAGAAGCGGTGTCGATTGCGGGGCGTGCTCGGTTCGCCAGGTTGTTGGGACGTCGCTGCCGTCGCCGGAGCGGGTGGCAGCGCATCGCGAACTGCCTGATGCGGGCCGCCACATCACGCCGTGCCTGGCTGGCTTTGCTCTTGTCCCGGAGACGAGCCGCGCTCCGCGTGTGCTGCCCAATGGCAACGACAGGTACGCGCCTAGCGCGGTCGCAATCTTCTGGGCGTGATGACGGCGGAACACGATCGGTCCTTGCGGCGCTATGAAGCTCATATGCGCTTCAGTCGCGGGGCCGCAGCTGTGATAGGTCTCCACGTCGGCCTCCTTTCAGTTCCCGGTGCGTGCAGGTTCAGTGCGTGTCCGGCGAGCCTTGGGGGATTGATGCGTTCGCCGGGCGCGGGATGGCGAGATCCGGGCGACCCGCAGCGCCCGGTGCGGGTCGTACATGAAAGCCTCCGTGAGTAGCTGAGTGGCTGACTCTTCGCGGAACGTTACGGATTCCGGCCGCCCCGGAGCGTCACCCGAAGGTGGCTGCCGGGTGGAGTTTCGCCGGGCGGCCATCGATCACCCCGAAGGTGTTACAGGGCAGGGATTACCGCGGCGGCCCTGATCTCTCTGCCGCCAGCGCCAGGGAACTTTGGCCGTTTCTTCCTCCGGGTTCGGTCATGATCCTGTTCTGGCCGTGAGCCGGCTCAGGGCGCGTTGCGATTGCGTGTGGCGGGCAGGCCGGTGTCCAGGCGGCGCACGGAGATCAGGCAGCGCCCGAGGTCGCCGATTCTGGCCAGCAGCCCGCGCAGCGCGGACTGGTCAGCGACTAGGCCGCAGACGACCGTCTCCTCGCCCTGACCGCTGATCTCGAGGCCGTCGAACCAGGCGGCCCACCGGCCGTCCAGGACACCCGCCACGCGGATCTCATACCGGGCAGGCCAGGCCACTCCGGTCCTGCCTGCCGGTTGTGGTGTTTCCTTCATCTGCCGAAGGTAGGAGAGGACGCAGCGGCTGGGCGTCACCCGAAGGTGGCAGGTGAGTGGAATCTTCCGGCGAACGGCGGGCCTGTCCGGGACCATCCGGGCCGGGCGCGGGCCGTGACAGCTCGGCTCCGTGATCTTGGCAAGCGGTAATCTGCTGGTGGCTGATGGCCCGACGGTGACTCACAACCCGTGAGCCGCCGTCGGCCGCGTGGAGACACCAGATGACGGACAGGAGCTCACTTCCGCGCAATGAGCCTGTTGGCTCGGGCCGCGGCTCACCGCAGGCTGACACGCCGGCGTCGGCTCCGGCACGGGGCGCCACGTCCGGGCCGGATGTCCTGCTGGCCACCAAGCTGCATGTGCCCCGGCCCCAGCCGGGATTTGTGCCGCGCCCGCGCCTGGTGCGGGCGCTGGACGAGGGCCTGGCCCCGGGGCGGGTACTGGTTTGCGCTCCGGCGGGATTCGGCAAGACTTCGCTGCTGGCCGGCTGGGCTCGCGGTGGCGGGCGGCCGGTGGCGTGGCTGGGTCTGGATGGCGGTGACAGCGACCCGGCCCGGTTCTGGCGCTACGCGGTGGCCGCGCTGGACCGGGCCCGGCCGGGGCTGCCGAGCGGGTAGGCCCGCTGCCCCCGCCTTCGGTTGAGGGGCTGGTGACGGCCGTGATCAATGAGCTGGCCGCCGATCCCGCCCCGGATGAGGTGCTGCTGATCCTGGACGACTATCACCTGATCGATTCCGGGCCGGTGCCAGCGTCGGTGGCGTTCCTGCTGGAGAACCTGCCGTCGGCGCTTCGGGTGGTTGTGTCCGGCCGGGCTGACCCGCCGCTGCCGCTGCCGCTGCCGCTGGCGCGGCTGCGGGCCCGCGGCCAGGTGGCTGAGTTGCGCGCCGCCGATCTGCGC
>JBOHCP010000735.1:0-2952 GCA_050698875.1 Streptosporangiaceae bacterium
GCGCGAGGGGGCGGCCGGCCGCAGCGAACCGGTACCGCTTCGGTCCGATCCGATGCGGCCGGTACGCCGCGACTCGCCCATCCCCCACGGGTCGCCCTTATTCTCGAGGTTCTTGAGCGTGGCGGCTGCCGCGAACTGGCCTAGTCAGGGCTCTGCGCCAGCAGGTGCTCGAAGTCCTCGCGAGTCAGATCGTCCTGTCGATCATCCATTCCCTGTGGGTCTGCGGCGAGTGGCCGCCGGGCGCGCAGGAATCAGGAGCGACCCCGCAGCCGACGGCGATACGTCGTCCCCCATAGGACACGCTCCTGCTGGGTGAGGTGATGCGGGAGCAACATGCGCGTGCCTGTGGGCAGAGGCGCCGGAAGGCCTGGCGGATGGTCACGCGGCGGCCGTCTGGTCCTTGTCGCCGAGGATCTGCTCGGCGGTCACGGTGCGGTGGGCGAGCTGCCAGGCGATCCGGCGGAGTCCTGTTTCCCGGCTGAGCTCGGGCGGCGGGACCAGGATCACCGGGCAGCAGGCGCGGACGGCGCAGTAGCGGCTGACCCGCCGCCCGACGATCCGGTGCAGCAGGCCGCGGCGGCCGGCGCCCAGGACCAGAAGGTCGCCCGCCTGGCGGGCGACGCTGACCAGGACCCAGCCCGCGGGCCCTTGCTCGACCTGCGGCCGGACGCGGGTGTCGGCGGGCTCCTCGCCCCAGACGGCCAGCAGCGCGTGACGCATCCGCTGCCAGGCCATGTCGCGCCATTCGTGGCGCAGGTAGCCCGAAGACATGCCCGGGTGATCACCGCCGGGCGGTATCCATGCCAGTACGGGGACCAGGGTCGCCTCGTGCGCGCGGGCCAGGCTCTCGGCATACCTCAGGGCGGCCAGGCTGCCCGGTGACCCGCTTGTCCCGGCGATCACGCGGGTAACGCCGCGCATCGCGCACCTTCCTCTTCGCGCTCGTGCGATGCCGCCGGGGAGAGCCCGGGGGAGAGCATCAGCGCCCGGTCCCGCCCACGCCGCCATGCAGAAGGCCCAGCCCGGCGAATAATATATCGCGGTACGATATAAATTGTATGGAGCGGTGCCGCAGTGTCAAATCCGGTGCCCGGCAGGCCGCCGGGATACCGGACGGCCTGGGAGGTGACAGGCCAGGCCTCGGGCAGGCGCCGCCCAGCCGACGACCGCGGCGGCGTGGCACCGGGCAGCTCCTCAGCTCCGCCCGGGCGTCGGCTCAGCCGGGGTCCGCCGGGTGGCACATCTTGCGGAGAGCCCGCGCCGGGCCGTCCGGACCAGGTCGCCGTCCTGGATCGCGACGGGTGGCACGCCGATCTGCGTGCTGGCCGCCGCGCAGATCCTGCGCGCCAGCGGCGCGGCAGCCGTCGCGGAGACACGCCCGCGGTCACCGCCGGGACAGTTGCCTGGTGAGTGCCGGCCGACTGCCTGACCGGAAGCGGGCACCTCATCGTGGCCGTGGTGGTCGCCAGCCCGCATCCCACGACTGCCCGGGCATAGGCGACGCTTCTTGCTGTGGCGCGGCCGCGCCGGCGCGCCGGGTCGCCAGCGCACGGCGGCCGCGGCCGAGCGTCGGGCCCAGCGCCGCAGCCAGCGCCGCGCCGCCAGCCGTGCGTCCGCATTTATATCGTGCTACGATAGAGCTGCGCTAGCGCCCCGTGAAGGGATCATGTGATGTCAGCTCATGACGTTTCCGGGAATGTCCGGGCACCATCCGCCGGTACGCCGGCACCCGCGCCGTCGATCGCCGATCCGGTGCCGGTTGGGATCGCCGGGTTCGCGATGACGACGTTCATCCTGTCGTGCGTGAACGCCGGGTTCTTCGGCGGCACCGCAGCCACGCCCATGGTGCTTGGGTTGGCGATCTTCTACGGCGGGCTGGTGCAGCTGCTGGCCGGGCTGTGGGCGTTCCGCCGGGGCGAGACGTTCGTCGCGGTCGCGTTCTGTTCCTATGGCGGCGGGTTCTGGCTGTCGTACTTCTTCCTAGTCTACTTCATCGCCCCGCACCTGCCGGCCTCGGTCGCCGGCCAGGCGATCGGTCTGTACCTGCTCGGCTGGCTGATCTTCACCGCCTACATGACCATCGCCGCGCTGCGCACCAACCTGGCGGTACTGGGCGTGTTCCTCACCCTGACCGCCACCTACCTGCTGCTCGTGCTGGCGAACCTCGGCGTCGCGACCTCCTCGCTGCTGCCCATCGGCGGCTATGTGGGCATCACCTGCGGGGTCATCGCCTGGTATGTCGCATTCGCGCACGTCGTCAACGCTACCTTCGGCCGGGACCTCATCCCGACCTGGCCGCTGCGCTGACCGACTTCGGCCCGGCCGGCCCGGCAGCCGCTACCGGGGCACGGTATGCAGGGCTGCGGAGCGGGCGCGGCGCGCCAGGGAGGTGACGGCGATGAGCCTCAGCGCACGCCATCGGCACGCGCTGGACGCCATCGAGACAGCGCTCGCCGGCTCAGATCCCAGGCTGGCCTCGATGCTGAACGCCTTCACCCGGCTGGCCGCGGGCGAGGACATGCCCGCCCCGGAGAGAACCCGGCCCCGCCCTGCCCGGGCCGTCAGCGGCCGGTGCTTTCTGGGTTTCCGTTTCCCGCGCGAGAGTCCCCGCAGGCGGCCGCGCTGGCAGTGGCCCTGGCTGATCCTGTGGCTGGCGGTCAGCCTCGCGCCGATCACGATCGCGGTAGTTGTGGCCCGCGCAAGTACCGGCGGCTGCGCGGCGCCGCCCGCGGCGGCGTGCGCCGGGCACGCGGCGCGGCAAGTCGTCAGGCACCCGGCGGCTCACGGTGCCGCCGGCAGACAGGCCTCACATAGTCATCCGCCAGCGGGAGGATCACCATGACAGACAGTTCGCAGACACCGGATGTCTCTGAGTCCCAGATCGCTGTCCACTGGCGGGAGGAAGAGTACTTTCCGCCGCCGGCATCGTTTGTGCAGCAGGCAAACGCGCAC
>JBOHCP010000736.1:0-2942 GCA_050698875.1 Streptosporangiaceae bacterium
CTGTGGGTCTGCGCCGCGCTCTCCGACACCGACAGGGAGGCTGCCAGCCGGGCGAAGGGCGGGCTGCTTGATCCCGGCGAGCTCGGCGGCGGTGCTTCGGTGCGGATGCTCGACATCCCGCCGGCGATCTTCGACAGCGCCTACAACTGCGTCGCGAATTCGACCCTGTGGTTCGTGCACCACATGCTGTACGACACGCCCAGTCAGCCGAGCTTCGGGCCGGCGTTCGGCGGTCAGTGGGATGCGTTCCGCCGGTACAACGAGATGTTCGCCGATGCGCTGGCTGAGGAGGCCTTGGCAGCGGGGACGCCGGCGGCGCGGGCGGTGATCCAGGATTACCACCTCTGCCTGGCACCCCGCCTGCTGGCCGAGCGCGCCCCCGGCATCCGTGTCGCGCACTTCTCTCACACGCCGTGGGCGCCACCTGACTACTACCGTGTCCTGCCCGACGACGTGGGGCACGAGGTCCTGGCCGGCCTGCTCGGCGCCGATCACGCCGGCTTCCTGTGCAAGCGCTGGGCCGACTCGTTCATGGACTGCTGCGAGGCCATGCTCGGCGCGAAGGTCGACAGGGACCGCAGGCAGGTCAGCTACGCCGGGCACGTCACCACCATCGGGGTGCACCCGCTCGGCGTGGACGCCGCCCAGTTGCGCGCCCGCGCCGCCGAGCCTGACGTGGTAGCCAGGATGACGGCGCTCGCGGACGCCACAGTCGGCCGGAAGCTGATCGTCCGGGTCGACCGTACGGAGCTGTCCAAGAACATTTCCCGCGGGCTCGAGGCGTACAGGGAACTGCTCCGAGCTCACCCGGAGTGGCATGGCAAGGTCGTCCATGTCGCCTTCGCCTACCCGTCGCGGCATGACCTGCCCGAGTACCAGGAGTACACGGCGGCGGTGCAGCGGCTGGCCGGCGAGATCCAGGCGGAATTCGCGGCGCCCGGCTGGGACCCGCTGGTGCTGGAGGTCTACGACGACTATGCCCGGTCGCTGGCCGCATGCCGGCTTGCCGACGTGCTGCTGGTCAACCCCATCAGGGACGGGATGAACCTGGTCGCCAAGGAGGGCCCCATCCTGTCTGACCGCAACTGTGCCGTCGTGCTGTCGACCGAGGCAGGCGCGGCAGCGGAACTCGGCGGCCACGCCCTGCTGGTCAACCCGTTCGACGTCACGCAGACCATGCACGCGCTGCACCGGGCGCTCACGATGAGCGACGCAGAACGGGCCAGCCGGTGCTCAGCGCTCGCGGCTGCCGCAGCTGCGCTGCCGCCGACCCGGTGGCTCGCCGAGCAACTGCGCGCGCTGGACCGCTCGGTCGCCAGCTAAGCCGACAGTCTGAAGTCAGCCACCCGTCAGTTGGCGGTGCCGGCAGCGCGCATCCGCCGCCGCCGACTGCGCTGCCGTCGCAGCCGGCCTACCAGCACCGGGTCGAAGGCCGCCGCCTCCGGCCTGTCGATCAGCTCGTTCAGCAGCTGGTAATACCGGGTGACCGGAACGCCAAAGATCTCGAGAATGTCCCGCTCCTTCGCGCCCGGCAGTCGCCACCAGCTCCGCTCGAAGGCAAGAATGCGCATGTCACGCTCCGACAGTGCAGCCACCCAGCCTCCCGGCAACCCGCGCCTGCGGCCATTTTAGGCCGCGGCGAATGGCTCTGGGGCGTTCGCGCACCTATGCGCGCGGCCGCAGGCGACGTACGCTCTCCAGGCGTGACCGGCTATCAGTATCTGAGCTTGCTGACCGACTACGGTCTGGAGGACGGTTTCGTCGCCGCTTGCCACGGTGTCGCGGCCAGGATCGCGCCGCAGACGCAGATCATCGACATCACCCACCTGGTCCCGCCCGGGGATGTCCGGCGCGGCGCCGCGGTGCTGGCGCAGACGGTCGCTTACCTGCCGCCGGCTGTCCACATCGCCGTCGTGGATCCCGGCGTCGGCACCGCCCGCCGCGCGATCGCGGTCGCCGCGGGCGACAGCATCTTCGTAGGTCCGGACAACGGCGTGCTCTCATGGTCCGTCGCTACCCTGGGCGGGGGGAAGGCGGCCGTCCAGCTCACCAACGGCGACCTCTGGCTGCACCCTGTGTCCGCCACTTTCCACGGGCGCGACATCTTCATGCCGGTGGCAGCGCACCTAGCCGCCGGGCTCGAGCTGGATCGGGCCGGCGCGGAGATCAACGTCACCGACCTGGTCGCCCTGCCCGCGCCCACCAGCAGGCTGCGCGACGGAGCCGCCGAGGGCGAGGTGATGTCGGTTGACCGCTTCGGGAACGTCCAGCTGTCCATACCCGCGGCCGACGCTGGCCGGCTGGGCATCGGGATCGGGTCGCCGTTGATAGTCCGGTGCGGCCGGCGCCAGTTCACCGTTCGCTACCTCGATACGTTTGCCGCCGGGACACCGGGCGAGATCGTCGCCTTCACCGACAGCGCCGGGCTCATCTCGCTGGCGATCAATGCCGGCGACGCGGCCGATCAGCTCGGGCTGCCACCTGGCGCCCACGTCCGGCTCTCGCAGTCGCACCGGACCTGACCGCCGCGGCCAGCCGTTGGTGCCTCCGCGCGGGCCAGCCGAATATTGCCCAGTTGGCCCGCAAATAGCTTGAACATGGCAGAATGCGTGGTGCTCACCATGGGAGGCATGGACGGCGTGCCACTGAGGTTCCCGCGGCACGTCGCCGCGCTGGTCGCCACCGCGACAGCGGCGGTCGCGGTCGGCATGTCGGCTGTGCCTGCCAACGCTGACCAGGTGCGGCAGCAGGAGTGGTGGCTCAGCACCCTCAGCGTCACCAGCGCGTGGACGGCGTCCCAGGGTTCCGGCGTGACCGTTGCCGTGCTGAGCGACGGAGTCGACACCAGCCATCCCGACCTCGCGGGTGCGGTCACGACCGCACCGGCGCTTCCCGGTGCGCCGGTCGCCACCGGCCGGTGGTTCGGTGAGCAGGGCACCCCC
>JBOHCP010000737.1:0-2941 GCA_050698875.1 Streptosporangiaceae bacterium
AGCTCGCCCTCACCGACGACAACAAGCGCTGGTCAGGCCGCACCCAGGTGTGGCGTGACGGCTGGCGCAACCTGCACACCGCCGGCGAGTCACGGATCGGGGTGGAGCTGACCGCGGACGGCCAGGCAGGCGCGGTGCGGGTCACCCGCGAGTGGCCTGAGAACGCCAGCCTGGATAGCGCCGAGTCCCTGGTGCAGCGCCCGGCGCGCCGCGGCGGCCGCTTGCCACGATGAACTGGTCGGCACCGCTGGAGGTGTTGCGCCCGTTCCTGTCGTATTCCGAGCTCGGGGCGCTGGTCAGCGGCAGGCCGAGCGACATGTACGACGCGCTGCAGGCGATCCTCGGCCTGGACCAGCTCGTCAGCGCGGAGAAGCGGCTCACCGACGCGCGCAAGCGGCTCGACGAGCCCAGCAAGCAGGCCGACAGGCAGCTGCCCGGCTTGCGGGCCCGGCTCGAGCAACATCCGGACCCTCGTGCCAGCGCCGCGCTGGACGCGGTGCGCCGCCGGCCCTGGAAGCTGGACGTCATCGAGACACTGGCGGTCGGCGGTGCCACGGCTGGCGACCCGGTGGCGAGCCGGCTGACTCAGGTCGGCGCGATCGACCTGCCGTCGCCCGGCGACGTGGCTGCCGCAATCGATCGGCTGCGGACCGCGGACCAGCGCGTTACCAGCATGTCGGGAACGCCTGCTGACGACGCCCGCCGCGTCGCGAACCTGCTCAGCATGGCGCTGGCTCATCAGGCCGCCCGTCCTGGCCAGCCGTGCCCGGTATGCCGCGCACGCGTGCTGGACGAGGAGTGGGCCGATTCGGCGCGCGCCGAGATCGAGCGGCTCAGCAAGGCCGCCACGGAAGCTGACACGGCGCACAAGGAACTCGGCGCCGCCACCCGGGCAGTGCGCGGCCTGGCCGGCGGCGCTCCTGTGGTGCTAGGCCAGGATCTGGGCGGCGACGTGGACGCCACCGCGGCGCGCGACGCGTGGCAGGCGTGGGCGAGCCTGGCCGCGGTTGATTGCGGTGATGACGCGCTGGCGGCGGCGCGCGGAGTCGGCCTGGCGTCCTTTCCTCATCGCCTCGGTCCGCGAGCTTGCCGCGGGCCGGGCCGGCATGGTGCTGGTGGTCATGGCGTGGACCCCTGCTGACGGACACCGGAAGAATGCCGGAGGCCACCACCAGCTCCTCACAGTGCGGGCAGGGCCCGCCGGCGCCGGGCCGGCGGCACCAGGTGCTGCAGTCCGGGCATCTTTGCTCCAGGTACCGGGCCTCGCACTCGGGGCACTCGTAAACGACGGCCGGCGCCTCCGCCGGAGGCGCTGCCGCCGGGGCGGCGGGGACTGACATTGCCCGCCGCCAGGCCCGCTGGCGGCAGGTGACCGAGCACCATAGCTGGTCGGCCCGGCCGGTGAGCGGCTGGCCGCACAGGCCGCACCGAGGCGTCGCGTAGCCGTCGCGCACGGGGCCCGCGGCCCGCGTCTGCGGGACCTGGCCAGTCATGCCAAAGTCCCGGATGCGGGCGCGGCGGCGCGGAGCGACGGCATGCCCGGGGACACAGCGCGGTGCTTGCGGATCACGGTGACCGCCTCGTCGACCCGGGCGCGCTCGGCGGCGGTGAGCTGGGTGATGTCGCCGCCGATCCGGGTGATGAGCCGCCGGATCCGGGTGATCTCCTGCTCGGCGGGGGTGGCATCGGCGCGGGCCCGCTCATCCACGCCGGCGATGGCGGCCGCGAGCCGCTCCCGGGTGCGCAGCAGATCATCGAGGTAGGCGGTCAGGTCGGGGAGGCAGGAGACGTCGGTGCGGAAGTGGTCGCAGCCGGCGCAGCGGAACCGGATCGGGCAGGCGCCGCCGCCGGAACATTGGACGGCTCGGTGCAGCGGCCGTAGGGGACGGCGACCTCGCCGACGGTATAGCGGGCGTGCGCGGATTCCAGCAGCGCGGCGGCGTCCCGCCAGATCCGGTTGCCGTGCCGGTCGAAGCTGAGCGCGGTCACCTTGCCGGCCGCCTCGCGGCGGCGGTCTTCGCCGACCCGGTAGTAGCAGCGAGTCACGTTCAGGTTGCGGTGATCAAGAAGCTCGGCCAGCACGTCGATCGGAACCCCGGCGTCGGCGTGCCGCTGGGCGAAGGTTATCTGTACTTGATTTGGACTTGATTTCGCGAAGTGCCTGGCAGAGACGGGCAGAGACGTGCCTCGCAATGTGAGGGACGTGAGGCACGTAGGGGCTAAAAGATGGCAGCGAAGAAGAGATGCCTGATCCTGGTCCTCGCAGACGTGCCTCGCGGAGTACCTGATACTTACGAGGCACGAGACGGCTGGCCCCGGATTCGGCCGTGCCTCATGCCGCCAGGGCAGTACAGATAACGTAAGTGTGCCGGCAGGCATACGGCACCGCCCTGGCCATGTCGAACTCGGCACCGTCGCGGGTCCGCAGGGCCCCCCACGCCGGCGACCCAGCCGCGGTGCCGGTCTTCCAGCATGGAGATGCTCATAGGCCTGCGGCCGTCGGGGTTGCGCCGCGCGGCGGGCAGCAGCTTCAGCTCACCGGCCGGGGTGCCCGGAAATCGTGCCCGGACACGGGCTCGCTGGCTGGTGATCACGGTGGCAGTGGCCTCGCTGACCGGCAGGCGCCGGCCCAGCCGGTGAGCCCTGGCATTGTCGTAGACCAGCACTGGCGCGCCGTCGGCGTCGCGGCCCGGGCAGTCCAGCGGCAGGCCGGGGATGTCTTCGGGCCGCCGCCCGGTATCGATGGCGATCTGCGTCGCGGCCCTGACCTCGGCGGGCTGCAGCGTGTCCAGGCCGGCGCACGGCACCGCCATGATCTCCGGCGGCAGGTCCCGGCCGGGTTCGCCGCGCACCGGCTCTGCGGGGATGTCACCGATCCCGGCCGCGAAGTCGCCGGGCAGCCCGGCCGCGGGCTGGCCGGCCCGGGTCATGCCCAGGCCGC
>JBOHCP010000738.1:0-2939 GCA_050698875.1 Streptosporangiaceae bacterium
GGCTTACTGGGACCTCAGCGACGAGATCCCCGCCATGGTCCACCTGGCGGTACCGTCCGGCGCGCACCGCCCGGTCATCGACTATCCGCCCACCCTGGTCCACGTCTTCCACGCCGCCACCTTCAGCATCGGCCGGATCGAGGTGGCCGCGCAGACCGGCGAGCGGTTCTGGGTCAGCGACCGCGAGCGCACCATTGCCGACGCTGTGCGACTCCGGCACCTGACCGGCGACGACCTCGCCTACGCCGCCGTGCGCCGCTACCTTCAGGCCCGGCCCAGCCTGGCACGGCTGGCCGACGTGGCCCGCCCGCTGCGCGCCTGGGGACCACTGTCAGAGGCACTGCGGATACTGCAGTCATGACCCGGCCAAGCCGAGAGACCGCCTCCGGCCGCGCTTACCTCGACCTGCTGGCGCGCGCCCGGCGCGAGCACCGACCGTCCGGCGAACTGCTCACCTTGTACGTGCTCGAACGCTTCCCGTACCGGCTGTCCGTCTCGGCGCACCGCGACCGCCTGATCCTCAAGGGCGGAATGCTGCTGTCTGCGTTCGGCCAGCGCCGCCCCACCCGCGACATCGACCTGCTGGCCAAGGCCACCTCCAACGAGCCCGCGGCAGTCGCCGCGCTGGTCGGCGAAATCGCGGATCTCCAGGCAGATGACGGCGTCATCTACGAGACCAGCCAGATGACGACCAGGATGATCCGCGATCAGAACCTCTACGCGGCAGTGAGGGTCGCCGTCCCGGCCCGCATCGACCGTGCCCGCCAGCCCCTGCGGCTCGACCTCAACGTCGGCGACCCGGTCACGCCAGCCCCAGCGGTCGTGAGCTACCCGGCGCTGCCCGGCGAGCCATTCCCGCTCCTGGCCTACCCGATCGAGGTCGTACTTGCCGAGAAGCTCGTCACCATGGTGGCGCGCGGCGACACCAGCACCCGTGACCGGGACTTCGCCGATGTCCTCCTGCTCGCAGGTCACCACGACGTCGACGGCACCAGCCTGTCAGAGGCCATCGCCGCCACCGCCGGTTTCCGCAAAGTGGACTTGCGCCCCATCAGCGAGACACTGGTGACGCTGGGCCGCGACCGGCAGCGCGAATGGCAGCGACTGCTCACGCGTGCCGGGCTGGAAAGCCTGCTGCCATCGGACTACACCGAGGCGATCAGGCAGGTAACGGCCTTCGGCGATCCGGTCATCACAGGCTCTCTGACATCCGGCCGCTGGGACCATCGGCGAGGTCAGTGGACAGCCTAGGCCTAGGCAGGGGGCGGGACCGTGATGGGGATGACGGTGAGTCCGTCGATTCTGGTGAAGTCGTCTGGGTTGCAGGTGTAGACGGGCAGCCGCTGGGACAGGGCGGTGGCGGCGATCATGGCGGCGTATGCACGGGCGGCGGGCTTGCGGCCCGCGCGGCGCAGGGAGGCCGCCACCTGTCCGAATGCGCGGGCGGCGGCGGCGTCGAACGGCAGAGGGTCGAAGTCGGCCTCAGCCTGCTGGACATGCGCCTGGCGCGCGGCCCGCTCGGCGTCGTCCGCCGCCACCAGCGGTCCTACAGTCAACTCGGCCAGCGTCACCGTGGTGATGAGCGGCTCGGTCGGCAGGGCGGCGGGGTCGGTGATCCGCGGCAGCAGTATCACCGTGCTCGTGTCCAGGACCCCGCGCAGATGCCGCGGCGGCTCCGGTGCCGGGGGCGGCTGGGTCACAGTCCTGGGTCCAGGATCTCGTCCATGTCGGCGCGGAGCTTCGCCGGGTCGACCGCGGGCAGGGCGCGCCATCGCTGAAGCAGCCGCCCGGCCAGCAGCGGCCGGCGGGGCAGCGGCCGCAGCTCGGCGACGGGGTAGCCGTCGCGGGTCACCGTGAGGGTCTCGCCACCAGCTACGCGGTTGAGTATCTCTCCGCCGTGGTTGCGGAGATCCCGGACTGCTACCTCTGCCATGACGTCACTGTATCACCGGTGATACGCCTGTGCATGCTGCTCGCTGCGGGAGGCGTCGGTTGCGCCCGCGGTCGGCAGCCAGTCGGGGCCTGGCCCTAACTGTGCCTGGAGCCGGGAGCCTTGAATCAGCCCAAGCCACGTGCGCGCTCATGGGCAGCCTACGCAGTGCGGTGCCGTCCAGCAGCAGGCGGTCAATGCTGCCCATCCGCCTCGCGGTGATTTTGGTGGTGAGCATCCTGCGCGGTGCAGGCTTCGCGGCTGTCACAGTTGCCGGCGGCGCGCTGACAGCGTCGATGATTCCACCTTCCCGGCGGGGCGAGGGCCTGGCTGTGACCGGAGTTGTGAGTGGCGTCCCGGCGCTCGTGAGTTTGCCACTAGGTGTCTGGGCATCGGCGCGGTGGGGATTCTCGCCGGTCTTCATCGCGACCGCGGCGGCAGCGCTACTCGCTGTTGCCTCGGTGTTCCGGCTGCCCGAGCCCCAGACTGAAGCTGACCGCGCGCACGGAATCACTTGGGTGCGGCTCTGCTGGAGGGACGTCAGGCGGCCTGGGGGATGAGTCAGCCGGGTGTTAGCGGTTCTCGCTGTTCGTGCATGAGTTGGCAGGTTTGCCTGTTCACGCGACGGCATGTCGTGGTGAGGCCGGCGGCCTGGGTCTGGGTGGTGCAAGAGGACCGGCCGTTGGCAGCGCCCGTTCGAGGCTCCGGTATCGGGTGGGCAGCAGTGAGCCTGCTGCCGCGGGGATGTTGTCAGTCGGGCAGCAGGCGTGCGGCAGATAGCCGCGCGCTCGCACGCCTATCCGGACGGGTCAAGCCGCCGCTACTCCAGGGGGACGATCGACCACTGGCTGCGGGCGTGGCGCAAGGGCGGGCTGGCGGCCCTCAAGCCGTCGCCGCGGGCCCGACACCGGTGTGGTCCGCGCCCACCCGGAACTGTTCGCCGAGGCATCGGCGCTGCGGCTGGAACTGCCGGGCCGGGCCGCCGCGCAGATCGCCTCGATCTTGTATC
>JBOHCP010000739.1:0-2935 GCA_050698875.1 Streptosporangiaceae bacterium
GGTGCCGAGCAGCGAGCGCCGGCCGGACGCCAGGCTGCCGTCCTGGCCGGCCCCACCGCCAGCCGGCCGGCGCGCGCGGGTGGTGGCGGTGGTTGCCGGATGAGCTGTCACGCGGTCAAGCCTGGCAACCTGGACCGCGGCTGCCGGGGAGGCGCGCCGGACCGCGACACGGGGCCGGCTCGGGGACGACCCCCAGATACCCCCCCGGCCGTGCGGCTGGCGTTACCCCCGCATGACCTCGCGCACGAGGCGCGCGGTCTCGCTGGGGGTTCGCCCGACCCGCACGCCCACCTTCTCCAGGGCCTCCTTCTTCGCCTGCGCGGTGCCGGCCGAGCCGGAGATGATCGCGCCCGCGTGACCCATCGTCTTGCCCTCGGGGGCGGTGAACCCCGCGACGTAGGCGACCACCGGCTTGGCGACGCTCCGCTCAATGTAGGCGGCGGCCCGTTCCTCGGCGTCGCCGCCGATCTCGCCGATCATGACGATGGCGTCCGTCTCCGGGTCATCCTGGAACGCCCGCAGGCAGTCGATGTGCGTGGTGCCGACGATCGGGTCGCCGCCGATTCCGACGGCGGTCGAGAAGCCGATGTCGCGGAGCTCGTACATCATCTGGTAGGTCAGCGTGCCGGACTTGGACACCAGGCCGATCCGGCCCTCCGAGGTGATGTCGGCCGGGATGATGCCGGCGTTCGACTTGCCAGGCGAGGCGACGCCCGGGCAGTTGGGCCCCACGATCCGGGTTCGGTTGCCCGTCGCGCACGCGTGCGCCCAGAACTGTGCGGTGTCGTGCCCGGGCACGCCCTCGGTGATGACGATGACCAGCGGGATCGCCGCGTCGATGGCCTCGGTGACGGCGGCCTTGGTGCCGTCCTCCGGCACGAAGACGACGGAGGTGTCCGCGCCGGTCTGCGCCATCGCCGCGGCGACGGTCCCGAACACTGGCACCTGCTGACCGGACAGCTCGACCGTCTGGCCCGCCTTACGCGGGTTCGTGCCGCCGACGACAGTCGTCCCGGCGTCGATCATCCGCGCGCCGTGCTTGCGGCCCTCCGAGCCGGTGATGCCCTGCACGATGATCCGGCTGTCCGCGGTCAGGAAGATGGCCATGTCACGCTCCGTTCGCGGCCGCGGCGGCCAGCTGCGCGGCGCGGCGCGCCGCATCGTCCATGGTCGCGACCTGCTGGACGACCGCCAGCGCGGCCTGGTCCAGGATCGCCCGGCCCTCGGCCGCCTTGTTGCCGTCCAGTCGCACCACGATGGGGTGCGTCACCGGATCGCCCCGCTCGGCGAGCAGGGCCATCGCGGACACGATCCCGTTGGCGACCGCGTCGCACGCCGTGATACCGCCGAACACGTTGACGAACACGCTGCGCACGGCCGGATCCGACAGCACGATGTCCAGGCCGTTCGCCATCACCTCGGCCGACGCGCCGCCCCCGATGTCCAGGAAGTTGGCCGGCCGCACGCCGCCGAATTCCTCCCCGGCATAGGCGACCACATCCAGGGTGGACATCACCAGGCCGGCCCCGTTCCCGATGATGCCGACCGAGCCGTCAAGCTTGACGTAGTTCAGGTGCCTTGCCTTGGCCCGCGCTTCGATCGGGTCAACCGCGGTGGGGTCGGCGAAGGCGGCCCAGTCCTGCCGGAAGGCCGCGTTGTCATCCAGCGTGACCTTGGCGTCCAGCGCGAGGACCCGGCCGTCGCCGGTGTACACCAGCGGGTTGACCTCGACCAGCGTGGCGTCCTCGTCGGTGAACACCGCCCACAGCCGCTCGGCGAGTTCCGCGGCGCCGGCCTCCGCGTGGTCAGGCAGCCCGCCGGCGCGCACGATCTGCAGCGCCGTGGCCCGGTCGACGCCGGTCAGCGGATCGACCGGAATCCTAGCCAGCGCCTCGGGCTTGGTCCGCGCTACTTCCTCGATCTCGATGCCGCCCTCGACCGAGCACATGGCGAGGAACGTCCGCTCCGCCCGGTCGATGAGGAAGGAGAGGTAGTACTCCTCGGCGATGTCGATATCCTCGGCCACGAGCACCGAGTGCACGGTGTGGCCCTTGATGTCCATGCCGAGGATGGCGTCCGCCCTGGCATACGCCTCGGCCGGGCTGCCGGCCAGCTTCACGCCCCCCGCCTTGCCGCGGCCACCGGTCTTGACCTGAGCCTTGATCACCACCTGCGGCTTGCCGCCCGCCGCGATTTCGGCCGCGATCGACTCGGCCTCCGCGGCCGTGCTGGCCACCCTGCCCCGCTGTATCAGGACGCCGTACTCGGCGAACAACTCCTTGGCCTGGTACTCGAACAGGTCCACTCGGGTCCGTCCTTAGTGCTCGGATCGGTCGCAGCGCGCCGCCGCCCGCGCCAGGAAGCCTAGTGCCGGAGGGCTGGCCGGCGTTAGCCGGGTCGCTGGCGCCGTGCGGGGATCAGGTGCCGCGCTGCCCGGCGGGCTCGGCCGGCTCGGAGTGACCGAGCGTCCGCGCTACCCAGTCCACGATCTCGGTCGTTGTGGCGCCGGGCGTGAAGATCTTGGCGACGCCCATCTGCTCGAGCTCGGTGATGTCCGCGTCAGGGATGATGCCGCCGCCGAACACGACGATGTCGGTGGCATCCCGCTCGCGCAGCAGGTCGAGCACCCGGCTGAACTGAGTCATGTGGGCACCAGACAGGATCGACAGTCCGATCGCGTCCGCGTCCTCCTGCAGTGCGGCCGATACGATCTGCTCCGGGGTCTGGTGCAGCCCGGTGTAGATGACCTCCACGCCTGCGTCGCGCAGTGCGCGCGCGACGACCTTCGCGCCGCGATCGTGCCCGTCCAGACCAGGCTTGGCGATGACGACCCGGATGCTGCTCATGGGAACCTCCGACCAGGCTGCCCCGCTGTCCGCAGTAACGGGCAACCCACGCCAGAGTAACTGGCCCGGCGCCCCGCGGCGCCAGGCGC
>JBOHCP010000740.1:0-2935 GCA_050698875.1 Streptosporangiaceae bacterium
CTCTCGCCCCAGGGGCGACCGGGAGCATCGACGCCGAGGTCGGCGACGCTCGCGAACTTGATTTCGCTGATGCCTCGATCGATGCCGTGCTGCTCCTGGGCCCCATCCATCACCTGATCCGACGGCGCGATCGCCTCGCTGCTCTGGCCGAAGCACGCCGAGTCGTGCGCCCCGGCGGCCCGGTCTTCATCGCGGCGATCTCGCGTTGGGCACCATTGCTGCACGGAATCTTGGTCAAGCGCACCGACCTGAATTACCCGGAGGCTCGCGACTTGGTGAAACGCGTCATCCGCACGGGCGTCTTGCCTCCCCTTTTTCCGGGTGACTTCACCGCCTACGTCCATCGGCCGAATCAACTCCGAGCGGAGGTCAGGGCTGCCGGGCTGGAGCTTATTGATCTCGTGAGCGTCGAGGGTCTAGCGTTCGCACTGCCCGCGAACGATTCGGACATTGAGCTTCTGATCGACGCGGCCAGGCAGACCGAGCGCATCCCCGAGTTGATGGGCCTCAGTCAGCACATGCTGCTGACCGCTCGGCGAGGCGTGACCCCCTGTTGAGCCACCATCGTCGTGGCCACGCAGTGGTCGGCTGGAGACGTGCTGCCCGCGTTCCACGACTCCGAGGCAACTTTCCGCCGCAAGACGTCATTTGAGCGTTGGTCGCTGAGTAGTGATCGCTCCTCCATCTGGCCAGCCGTGGCCCCCGGAGCCTCCACCCGCACCTGATTCCAAATAGCACACAACCTCGAGCGGTCGCGCGAGACCGAGAAGTTGGGAGACAGGATGAGGTCGTATGGCCTCACCACCGGCGGGAGCGCTCTCTGCGTACACGCTCTGCTCAGCGACGGTCTCCTTGTAGCTCCGTTCGATCGGCACAGGGGCGGCGATAGGCGCCTGCGTGCGGCAGGCATGACGGTTGAGCTTTGGCGGCGTTGGTTTGAACGCACAGTCAACGAAGACGTCAACTGCGCGGCCGAAATGGCATGGCCGGCCTGGGGGCGGTCTCCAGAATGGCCACCAAGCCGAGAAATCCTTCATGCAGAAGGTCGCCCACCAAGGACGCCGCAGGAGCTTGGGGACGGTCCGGAGTCGGTGCTCACCGAGTTGACGTCGACGTCCCCGCCGAGGCTCGCTGACATTCAAACGTCCCATGTCAGTACCGCCCGGAGTCGGAGCGGGCACCCAGATCCGCTGTGGGACGAGCTCCAGCGCTTCAGAGGCCGCGTGCCTCACTTCTGGATCTACGTGGTTAGGTACCCTTCGATTGTCACTGACGTGATTCCACCAGCTGCGATCGTGATGGGCGATCGAGTCCTCTTGAACCCGATTATCTATCGCGGCATGCTCGTAGGTGCGCTAGAGCGTTTGGCCCAGAAACAAACCTAACCCTCGGCAAAGGCGGGCTGTGGTTTGGTTGCTTGACTGGGTGTCCGGCCGGCTCGAAGCGGTCCACTAACAGGCTGATGAAAAACCCTCGCGCGCGAGTGCGCACGAGGTAATAAGCTGCGGGCAACAGATCCAAGCCTTCGTCTCAGCACACGTCCTGGAGGTCTTCGCATGCGAGGCACCGTTGATCCGCAGATTCAGCTCACCATGGTCACCCCCGACGAACTGGTTCCGGCCGAGCACCCTATCCGCGGCATCAAGCCCATCGTCGACACCGCACTTAGCGAGCTGGATGCGATCTTCGATGCGATGTACTCGGACGTTGGCCGCCCCTCGATTCCTCCAGAGCATCTGCTGAAGGCATGCTTGCTGATGGCCTTTTACTCGATCCGCAGTGAGCGCCAGTTCTGCGAGCGGATGCAGTACGACATCCTCTTCAAGTGGTTCCTCGATCTCGACATCGATGACCTGGCTTGGGATCAGAGCACGTTTGCCAAGAACCGGGAGCGCCTGCTCGAGAACGAAGTCTCCGCTCACTTCTTCGCCGCCATCCGGGAGGAAGCCAAGCGGAGGCATTTGCTGTCTCGCGACCACTTCACTGTTGACGGAACCCTGCTCGAAGCCAAGGCTTCGCTGAAGAGCTTGGCTCCGAGGCCGAACTTGGGCGGCCAGCATAAGAAGAGGAATCGCGGCCGGGGTGGCCGGCCGCGCGGCGGGCAGACCAGTGGCGGCGGCGGAAGTCGCAACCCGGAAGTCAACTGGAGAGGCGAGAAGCGTTCGAACGACACCCACTTCTCGGCCACCGATCCCGAAGCTCGATTGGCAACCAAGAGTCCCGGCCAGGCGGCCAAGCTGAGCTTCGCCGGGCACCTCCTCATGGAGAACCGGCATGGATTGGTGGTCGATGTCGACCTCACCGAGGCCAACGGTCGTGCGGAGCGCGAGGCGGCGATGCGCATGCTCAGTCGACTTCGACGTAGCCGTCGTCGGGGAACCGTCGCTGGCGACAAGGGATTCGACACCGCCGATTTCGTGAACGGCGTTCGCGACCTCGGCCTCACTCCGCACATCGCTCAGAACATCACCGCGATCAGAGGCAGCAACATTCCATACCGCATCTCGGAGACGCCGGGTTACGCAATCAGCCAGCGATTTCGGAAGCGGATCGAGGAGATCTTCGGATGGTTCAAGACGGTTGGCGGAATGCGCAAGCTCCGCTATGTCGGCGTGCGGCGCAATCGATTCTGGATCGAGATGACGAGCAGCGCCTACAACCTGGTCAGGATGAACAACCTGGCGGCCGTCGCGGCATGAGGACTGAGGCATGAAGCCCTTCCGAGCGGGATCTGATCCGGCAATCGGCTCCTGTGCCGGCCAATGCACCGCTGGCATGGCCTCAATCCGTGTATCTGCCCTCAAATGCATCCCTCTCGCGCCCATCACGCCCGGATTGAGGGGTTCTTCATCAGCCTGCTAAGGAGGCATTTGCGCGAGACGGTCACGGTGGGCCCTGATGAGTTCGAGGACGCCGCTGCGGAGCTCGCCCGGTC
>JBOHCP010000741.1:0-2927 GCA_050698875.1 Streptosporangiaceae bacterium
GCCTGAACGTGAATCTGGCGCCGGTGCTCGACGTCTACCGGCAGCCGGGTGACTTCGACGATCGGTACCAGCGGTCCTACAGCATGGACCAGGCCGTCGTGGCCGCGGCCGGCGCCGCATACATCCACGCCCAGCAGACCGGCGGTGTCGCGGCGACCGTGAAGCACTTTCCCGGCCTCGGCGCGGCCGGCGCGTCGCAGAATACCGACAACGCGCCCGTCGAGATCGGCCTGCCGGCCAGCACGCTGCGAGCGGTCGACGAGGCGCCCTATCGGGCGGCCATCCAGGCCGGCGTGCAGCTGGCGATGGTGTCCTGGGCGAACTACCCAGCGCTCGACCCCCGGCTGCCGGCCGGCCTGTCGCCGGCGATCATCCAGGGCGAGCTGCAGCAGCGGCTGGGCTTCGGCGGGGTGACGATCACCGACGCGCTCGGCGCCGGCGCGCTGAGCGCCTACGGGTCGCTGCAGAACAGAACCATGCTGGCGGCCCGGGCGGGCATGGACGCGCTGCTCTGCACCGCGACCGCGCCGCTGCCGGGCGCGCAGTGCCTGGCCGGACTGCAGGCCGGCTACCTCGACGGAGCGCTGCCTACCACCGCGTTCAAGGCGCAGCTCGCCCAGCTGCTCGTGCTGCGCGCCAGCCTTCGCTAGCGCGGCGTGCCGCGTCCGGCGTGATCCGGCCGCCGGCCGCCAGCCGTCAGCCGGCGGGCGGCTCGACGGGGGTGTACCTGGTCAGGAAGAAGCCGCGGACCGGCCAGCTCACCGCGATGTTGTGGGCGAACGTGCCGGCGGGCGCCGCGGTGCTGAACCGGACGGCGACGCCGTCGTCCGGACCGGAGTTCGGGTCGTAGACCAGCAGCGTCACTGCGGCGTTGGCCTGCTGGTACCCGTAGGCGAGCACCTGGTGATTGTGCCCGAGCCGGAACGGGTTGGCCGAGGCAACGGTGACAACACCCAGCGTGGCGGGCTGGCCGCGGTCAAGCAGCGCCTTGATGCGTGGCCACTGCCGCGAGATGGTCCGGCCCGCCAGGTCGCCATCGGCCGCGAGCATGCCCAGGTAGTAACGCGCCACGGCAGGCAGCCGCCAGGACTGCAGCAGCCGCCGCACGATGAACCGATACAGCGGTGCCCCCGGAGCGGGCCGGGCGGCGGGCGGCTCGCGGCCAGCCCGCCAGTAGTCGAGCGCGGCGAACACCATGCCGCCGCACAGGCCGAGGGCCGCGTTCCCGATACCGACGCGACCGGCCGGCGTGCGGATCGCGATCGCGCGAGCCGGCGGCCAGGAGTTGGGGAACGCAAAGCCGTGCCGGGACGGGCGGAAAATCGCAGCCGGCCGCGCCGCGCCCGGGTCCGGCCGCCGTACCGTGCCCGCCGCCGCCCGCGGCTTCTGGACCGCTCGTGCGCGCTGCCTCACCAGGCCATTGTGGGCCTGCGGAGCCGGTCAGCGCTGCTGCGGCCGGGCACCGCGAGGCCGGCGCCGCCAGCGGCGCGCGGTGCTACCCGCGGTTCGCCGTGCTAACCCGCGGCGACCCGCGAGAGCGTCGATGCCGGCGACCTCTTCGGGCGTCAACGGGAAGCCGAACAGGTCGAAATTTGCGGCGATCCGGTCCGGCCTGGCGGACTTCGGGATGACCGTGATGTCGTGCTCGAGGTGCCAGCGCAGCACCACGTGCGCGGTGGTCACGCCGTGCGCAGCGGCGATCTTCGCCAGCACCGGGTCGTCCAGGCTGGTGTGCTTGATGCCGCTGTAGCCCTCGACAGCGATGCCCCGCTCGGCGTGCCCGGCCAGCACGCTGGCGTCGTAGCGGCCGGCCCCCAGTCGATCTGGTTGACCGCCGTACATGGTCGCAGTGTCGATGTGCCGGTAGCCGACCGCGAGGGCCTCGCGTACGGCCGCGCGGGCCTGGTCGCCGCGGAGTCTCCAGGTACCGAAGCCAACCTCCGGCATCCCGCCGCCGGCCAGCGTGGCCACCGGCACCTGTGCCGGTGAGGTCATATTCCCATTATCCGCACGTCCGGAAGCGTCCCGGCTGAGGCATGCCGGAGCCGCCAGACACCCAGCCCGCTGCCTGCGGAATCCGTCGGAACGACGCCCGACGAACACGGAATGAGTGATCTCAATCACGCAACGTAACGGATCCGTACCGCGTCCTACCCCAGACGCCACGCTCCGGCGGCCCCCGGGCGGCCGTGGCCAGGCCAAACCCTAAAGACCGCTGCCCTGCAACGGAGGCCCCATGATCCGCTTGTCCGCGACCGACGTCCGCTGCGTGATCTTCGCCTCGGCGCTGCAGCAGTCGGACAGTCCGTCCGCGGACATTGTGGCCGCTGCTGTCAGCTCGGTGCTCGCCGACCTCGGCCTGACCGGCTGCCTCGGCAGGATGGCGCAGGAATTCGGCGACCACCCGGACGCGGCGTGCGAGCGGATGCGGTGGGCTGGCCGGCTGAGCGGCGCCCAGGAGGCAGCCGGACTCGAGCTGGCCGGCTAGCCCGCTGTGCTAGCCCGCTGTGCTAGCCCGCTGTGCTAGCCGGCGGGCTCCGGCCCCGGTGCACGGCCCGCCTGCCGCCGCGGCGCTGGTCCGCTCACACCCCCGTCGCTGGTCCGCCGGACCGCCCGGATGCCGGGTACCAGCACGATCAGGCCGACCGGCACGCTGACGAGGACGGCAGCCGCGGTCAGCGTCGGTGCGTCGCCGATGACCCGGGCCAGGGGGCCGACCAGCGCATACCCGGCGGGCATGGCCACCAGGGAGATCAGCCAGTCATAGGAATCCACCCGCGACCGGACCTGGTCCGGGATCAGCTGCTGCATTGTCGCGGACCACACCGAGTTAAGCACGAGCAGGCCCGCTCCGGCGAGCGCGGACGCTACGCAGATCAGCCAGGTGGCGACCGGTGGTCCGAGCGCAAGGGCGGGCAGGCCGCCGG
>JBOHCP010000742.1:0-2926 GCA_050698875.1 Streptosporangiaceae bacterium
GGAGGAAAGGGAGCGAGCCGAGGGGAACGCGGACGGCAGAACACGCCCCGGACACAGCGCCGGGCCAGGTGTGTCAAGTGCGCTGGACCGCGTGCGGCAGGTGGCAAGAAGGGACAAGGAAGCACGGTTCACTGCGCTGCTGCATCACGTCACCATCGGGCGCCTTCGGTGGGCCTGCTGGGCGATCCGCCCGAAGGCCGCGCCGGGGGTGGACGGGGTGACGTGGGCAGCCTACGGGCAGGATCTGGTGGCCAGTCTTCGGGATCTGCACGCACGGGTGCGGCAGGGGAGTTTCCGGGCGGTCCCGTCTCGGCGGGTGTACATCCCGAAGGCGGACGGGCGGCTGCGGCCGCTCGGCATGCCTTGCTGGAGGACAAGGTCGCCCGGCGGGCCGTCGTCGAGGTGCTCAACGCTATTTACGAGGCGGACTTCGGGGGTTTCTCCTGTGGGTTCAGGCCGGGGCGCAGCCCGCATCACGCGCTGGACGCGCTGTCGGCCGGGATCTACCGCAAGAAGGTGAACTGGGTGCTGGACGCGGATATCCGCGACTTCTTCGGCCAGCTTGATCGGGCTTGGCTTCGGGAGTTCCTCCGGCACCGGATCGCGGATGAGCGGGTCCTGCGGCTGATCGGCAAGTGGCTGGCCGCGGGGGTCATCGAGGAAGGTCAGTGGACGGACAGTGGCCAGGGTTCACCGCAGGGGGCATCGGCATCGCCGTTGCTCGCGAACGTGTACCTGCATTACGTCTTTGACCTGTGGGCCGGCTGGTGGCGGAAGCGGCACGCGCACGGTGACATGGTCATCGTGCGGCGGGCCGGCGACTTCATCGTCGGGTTCGAGCACCGGGAAGACGCTGAGCGGTTCCTGGACGAGCTTGGCGGCAGGTTCGCGGAGTTCGGGCTGGAACTGCACCCGGACAAGACCCGGCTGATCGAGTTCGGGCGGCATGCTGCCCGGAACCGGGCAGCCCGGGGCCTGGGCAAGCCGGAGACGTTCGATTTCCTCGGCTTCACGCATATCTGCGCGAGGTCACGGAACGGCCGGTTCTGGCTGAGGCGGATCACCATCTCGAAACGGATGCGGGCGAAGCTGAAAGCGGTCAACGACCAGCTGAAGCGGCGCATGCACCAGCCCATACCGGAGCAGGGCCGCTGGCTGGCCGCCGTGGTGCGCGGGCACATGGCCTACTATTCCGTGCCCGGCAACTACGAGGCAGTGGCGGCTTTCTGCGACCAGGTGACCAGGTACTGGCTGAAGGCGCTGCGGCGCCGCAGCCAGAAGACCAGCGTCGACTGGCCGCGGATGGTCCGGATCCGCACACGGTGGCTACCGCCAGTGCGCGTGACGCACGCCTTCCCGGAGGCTCGCTTCGCCGCCACTCACCCAAGGTAGGAGCCCAGTGCGGTAGTCCCGCACGCTGGGATCTGCGCGGGGGGCCGCCTGTAAGGGCGGTCCCTACCGCGACTCAGAGGGCTACAGAACGGTCAGCGCAGTTACCGAGGCCAGCGACGTGGGCGATTCTCGGCCTTTGCTCCGACTCGCATCGGCCAACTGGAAAAAGCAGGCAACAGCGGCCCAGCGAATATTGGACATCATCCGCGTACTGATTGAGCAATCACCGGCCTTTTGCACGTACGGCAGCAGCACGAGGTAGGCAAGGGCTTTCTCGGGCGGCTCCTCGAGTCCGTTTACTGTGTCGATGAGCAGGTCGAGATGGCCGGCCACGTCCCTCAGCCCGGCAGGCGCGGAGTCGGTCTTTACGGGAATGGCGACGGGATGCGGCCGGCGGCCGGTCGGAGCCGCCAGGTGGGCGACGATCACGGGGTGCAGGTCGAGTAGCATGTCACGCGTCAGGACCGCGCAGAAGCCCGATCGTCGACCGCACGCTGCGGCCACATCCACAGAAATTCGACGTTATCGGCTGGAGCTGACAAACCTTATCTCGCCAGTTGCGCCATGAGCGCGCACTCAGGCCAAGTGGTGGCGGTGCACCAACATACGTGCTGGCCACCTGCCAGTTGGACCGGGGTGGGACTGCGAACGGCCCCGGAGAGCTATAAATGACCGTGCGCCGAGCCGCCGCTCTGCGCGGCCGCCTGGGCGTTGACGCGGCGGGCTGTGCTGCGCCCGAATGAACGATCCGCGCTCAGCGGCGCCACGAGATCCTCCCGGTCAGCAGTGATAGATGGTCCCGCTAGTGAATCGCTTAGTCCAGGGATCAGTAGCCAGCATGTGCGCGAGCCGGCTCGCCGATCTGAGTTGCGGCGCAGGCTCGGCTGTCGTGATGCAGCCGACTGAGGCCGGCAATTAGGTGCGGTTGGTGTAGATCGGCGTAGACGCCGACCCCTGGTCGGAAACACCGATGGCGACGCATGCAGCCAGCTGCGGGCACTGGATCTGGCTGATGTCCATGAACGAGTCGGCCTGCATCCCGCCGGGTACCTGGGCAGGTACGGCGAGGGTGACCCGCTGCCAGGTAAGGCCGGCGTCGTGGGTGATGGCGACGACCGAGGACGCCGCGTTGAAGGTTTTGCCGATCCGCTGCTCGATGTCTTCGCTTCCGGCCGCGTAACAGGTCTGCGTAGTCGGGCAGGTCAGCGTCTCGATCATCGGGTAGGGGAACGTACGCGGTAGCTTGCGGGTCGTCCAGGTAACTCCGCCGTCAGCGGAGAACGCGATCACCGAGTACTGCACGGCGTCCTTCCCGGACGTGTATCCGATACCCGGAGAGATCACCTTGCCGCTGTGCTCGACAAAGCCGATCATCGCGCAGTGGCTGGCATCCGTGCAGGTGACCTCGGGGGTCGCACCGGGGCCGAAGCCAACTGGCCAGGTGCGCTGCCGCCAGGTCATGCCGCCGTCATCGGACGTTAGCAACACGCCGTGGTCGAGATTTGGTGCCAACCCGGCATCGAGCTTGTCATAC
>JBOHCP010000743.1:0-2922 GCA_050698875.1 Streptosporangiaceae bacterium
GCGAGGCCCGCGTCGGACCTGGTCTGCTGTGGCGTCGTCATCTTCATTAACCTGACTCATTACTTTTGCTAACTAAAAGGGCCGTACTGCTATTCCGCCACAGGTAGATGGCGGGTGAGATGATGCTGACGGGTTTGCCACGGCCAGCCGATCCAGACATCTGGACCTCGCCCTAGTCCCGCAAGCATGGTCGCACGATGCGGAAAGTCGTGCAGGCACGGTCTGCACTGTCGGCGAGCTCTCTCGCGTGAACAAGTCCGCGCGAGACCAGGGAAAGCCTCCTGAACTGGCTGTCGTCGCGTTAAGCTACCAATCGTAACCGTGAGTGATGTACGGTTATGGTGTGCGGCGCGAGGCAGGCGCAATCCGGGGCTGGCCTGCCGACGAGCCGTGGTCTGGGGGTAGCACGGATGCGGACTCGACGGTGGCAAGGGAGAGTCGGGGCAGTCGCGGCTGGAGTGCTCTTAGCCGGCCCAGCTATGGCCAGCGCCGCTGTAGCCAGCGCCGCGCAAATCCATACGGTCACCGCTGCGGGGGCGCACAAGGAAATCCTCGGGGCCACAGGCCGGGCCACCGAGGGTCGAGAACACCAGCAGTCACTGCCTGACACGGGATTCGACGGTATGGCAGTGGCTGCCATCGGCACCGGGCTCACCGGCGCGGGCTGGCTTCTCATGTTCGTCGGCAGCCGCCAGCTGCGCCGGCGATCTCGCTAACGGTGCTGTCGGCCGGCGCCAGTACCGGCCGACAGCCTGCGTGCTACAGATGACCTGCGTTCATCAGGGCTACGACCCCGGAGCCTATGGCTACCAGGACCGCGACGGCGATCAGCGCCAGTACCAGGCGGAGGAGTACCCGCCAGAACGCGACGACGGCGATCGCGAGGAAGAAGAGGACTGCCCGGGCCGCCTCCACGGCCTGGACCGGTCCCTGTGCGATTACGTGCATCTCCTGCTCCGTGAGTGCTGGATGGTCCAAGCGGGGCAGGCGTGGGTAGCACTGCTGGAAACGGCGGTTGCAATCCGTCACCAGCTCGGTAGCATGATCCCTATCGCTGACCTGTCCTGTCCTGGACCGGGATTAGTGGTAGATGGCGCGGTCGATGCGGCAACATCGGCCGCGCCGTGTATGTCAGGCCAGATGTCTGGCTGACACGCTTTGTAGCGAGTTCTGCTGAGCAGCAGGGCGCTGCCCGCATCAGCGCTGGGGTCACTAGAACATTCAGACGCGCCTCCTCTCTGCCGCCCGTGCCGTCGGGCGGCGATCTATCTCAAGGCGGCTGCCTACCGCCTCGCCGGCTCACTCCGCGAGCGAGTCTTGAGGAAACTGCCTGGTGATTCAATGGTGACTTTGGCAATGGCCATTGGCAAGTGCCATTTCTGGCACTAGAGTGCTGCCGCGGCCGAATCTCGGTTCCAGTGAGGCGAGGCGCGTTCACCGGGAGGGACGTGACAGGAGTTGTCTGGGTCCGGGAGTCCCACGGTCCGGCGGCGTGAGCTCGGAGCTCGGCTGAGGGAGCTGCGCGCCGCCCGGGGCTGGACTGTCGAGCAGGTGGCCGAGCAGCTTCAGTTCTCGCCGAGCAAGGTAAGCCGTCTCGAGAACGGTCTCCGAGGCGTATCCGCGAGGGACATTAGAGATCTGTGCGACCTCTACGACGTCCAGGGCGAGCGCAGGCAGCAGCTCACCGACCTCGCGGCAGAGGGCAAGCAGCGAGCATGGTGGCAATCCCGCGAGCTGCCGTACTCCACCTATGTAGGGCTGGAGGCCGATGCTGCGACCATCAGCGACTTCGGCCTTGGTCTGATTCCTGGTCTGCTGCAGACCGAGGACTACGCGCGCGCAGTACTAACTGCGATCCATCCACAACTGACAGCTGATGTGATTGACCAAAGGCTGGACGGCCGACTAGAGCGCCAACAGGTGCTTACGTCCGCCAGCCGACCGGAGTTCGAGGCTGTGATCGACGAGGGCGTCTTGCATCGAGTTGGAGGCAGTCGCGCCATCATGCGGGCTCAGCTCGAGCACTTGCTCACGGCTCTGGAGGCGCCCAACATCCGGATCTGGGTGGTGCCTTACGAAGTCGGAATCCTGCCGGTCCCCAATAACAAGTTCATCATCCTGTCGTTCAGGGAGCCAACGGTTCCCGGCGTCGTCTTCATCGAAGGCCTGACGGGAGACTTGTACCTTGGCCCAGGAGACGGACTGGCGGAGTACGAGGAGGCGTTCGGGGCTATGAGGGCGATGGCCGCCACGCTGGAAGCCTCGCGCCTGATGATCTCCACCACTGCCGAGAGCATGACGGGCTGAGCAGCGCCGTGGCTGACCTTCCGAGCCGAACAGACAAGATCGCGGAGCACGTGTCACTGCCAGCATTTTGGAGACACTAGCCCGTGCCGCGATCATTTCAGCCGACAGGTTGTGCCATCATTCTCAAAGAGTGTGTCGCGGCCTTGTTGCGTCTGTGGCCAAACTTCGCAAGCTAGTACCTGAGGGTCAGGAATGAAGCTATATGAGGCACGCCTAAAACGCGCTGATTGGCGCAAATCGTCCTATTGCGCCGCCGGAGAGTGCGCGGAGATAATTCGTAAGGGTGGCAAGATCATTTTCCGAAGCAGCCTGGCACCGCGGACAGTCGTGACTTTGCATACGTCGGAGGGATTCCGGGCGCTACGAATGGGCATCCAGGCCGGGGAGTTCGATGACCTTGGCTAGATGCCATTGGCTATCCTTGTTATCCGCAGGAAGCTATGTCCGCCATGGGCGCCACTCAGAGTCGCAGTCGTAACGAGCGACTGCCTCGCCACCAGCCGCAATCAGTGCTGTTGCACCAGCCAGTACGGCGGCCGCAGGTCACAACGGAACGTTCAAGTTGTTCCTCGGCCTACCTCTACCACCAGCGAGGGTGGAATGAAGGACCATGAG
>JBOHCP010000744.1:0-2919 GCA_050698875.1 Streptosporangiaceae bacterium
GGGCACGCCGGCCGAGCTGAAGGGTCTCGCCGGCGGCCAGGTGCTCGAGGTGCGGCCGCTGCACCAGGCGGACGTCGGCGGCGCGGCGACGGTGCTGGCCGGCTGGCCGGGGCGGGCGCCCCCGCGGTGGCGGCGGACTTGCTGACGGTGCGGGTGCCCGACGACGAACTGGTCGCCGCGGCCGCCAGGAACCTGGACGTCGCCGGCATACCGGTCAGGCACTTCGTGGTCCGGCTGCCCAGCCTGGACGAGGCATTTCTCGCTATCACCGGGCCGCACGCCGACGCCGAGGCGGCCCTGCCCGGTGCCGGGACGAAGGAAGGAGCGCGCCGGTGACGGTCTTCGCGCAGACCGGGGTCATGGCCCGGCGCAACCTGCTGCACGTGCTGTCCGACCCGGAGCAGCTGATCGGCATCACCATTCAGCCGCTGATGTTCCTGCTGCTGTTCGTGTTCGCCTTCGGCGGCGCGATCTCCGGCTCGACCGCGGGCTATCTGGAGTTCGCGCTGCCCGGCCTGCTGGTGCAGGGCATCGGGTTCGGCACCACGCAGACCGCGATCGGGCTGAACGCGGACTTCCAGGGCGGGCTCATCGACCGCTTCCGGTCGCTGCCGATGGCTCGCTAGGCCGTGGTGGCCGGCCGCGTCACCGCGGACATCGCCAGGACCGCTTGGATGTCGCTGATCACCGTCGGGGTGGCGGCCGCGCTCGGATTCCGGTTCCACGGCGGATTCCCGGCCGCGGTCGGCGCGTTCGGGCTGGTCCTGGCGCTAGGCGTGGCCATGTGCTGGCTGATGGCCTTCCTCGGCGTGTCGCTGCGCAGTGCCGAGGCGGTGCAGACGGCGGGGCGCGTGCTGATCCTGCCGCTCACGTTCGCCAGCTCGGTGCTGGTCCCAGCCGCCAGCATGCCCGGCTGGCTGCAGGGGTTCGTCAGGGTCAACCCGATCTCGATCTTCGCGACGGCGATGCGCGGCCTGCTGCCCGGCGGCCCGGTGGCCACGCCGGTGCTGCAGTCCGCGGCTTGGATCGCCGGGCTGTGCGTGGTGTTCGGGTCGCTGACGGTAAGCCGGTACCGCCGCCGCGCCTAGCCCCGCGCCTAGCCCCGCGGCTGGCCGCGCGGCCAGGCGAGAATGGCGTCATGACAGCAGCCAGCCCGGCTCATGTGCTCGACGCGCTGGCCCGCGATCTCCGGTTGCGGGTTACCTGCGCGACGGGAAGATCGACACGATGCCTGCGAGACAATCCCGCAGGCGGCAGCTCCTGGCCGAGGTGGCGCAGGCCTTCGAGCCCGGCGTGCGCTATCCCGGGCACCAGGTGAATGACGTACTCGGCGCGCTGTACGCCGATTACCCGGCGCTGCGCCGCTACCTGGTGGACGAGGACTTCCTCGACCGGGCTGGCGGCGAGTACTGGCGCGCCGGCGGCCCGGTGTTGTCCTAGCCAGCCCCTCGTCTGCGGCGCGGCGTTACCCGGCACTGATCGCGGTCGGGCCGTTCCCGTACGGCACCGCCGCGATCACTCCGGCCTGGCTGGCCGCCGCGGACAGCACGGTCAGCGTGGCGCCGGTCGAGGGACTCAGCCACAGCAGCGACGAACTGCTTGGGCAGCTGGTCTGGGCCAGCACGAGGAGTTTGCCGTCGGACGCCGACACCACAGTGGTGTGGTTGTTGGTGGTACCGCGAATACTGACCGGCGGCAGCGAACCCCCGCTGACCGTGGCTACCGCCAGCCCGCCCGGCCCGCTCGGGGCACCGGCACACTGGGCAAAGTTGGTCGAGTTGACATAGGTGCGGCCGGCCAGCTGCCAGGCACCCACGACAACCCCGGCGCCTGATCCCGATCCGGACGCCCCGGTCACCGCGGTCGGGCTGGTTCCGTCCGTCGGCACCAGCCACAGCCGGCCCGCGTGGGGGTGCCCGGTGACGCTGCAGTAGGCGAGCACCGTGGCGGCGTTCCACCAGGTCAGCGGGACGCACGACGGCGGTGAGCCGCTGTCGGGCACATCGAGCCTGCGGATGACGGGCCCGCCAGCGTTGCCCAGCAGCTGCATCTGGGCGCCGGCGATGCCCCAGACCGCGGTGAGCCCATCCGGGGAGCTGAGCGCTCCGCAGGCCACGCTGCAGTTGGCCTGCCAGGGCACCATGCCGGGCTTGCGCGGAAGTGACCCGATCGTCGCCTGGTACCCGCCCTGCAGGTTGAAGCGCTCCAACTGGAACGCGGTCGCAGTCTGGCTCACCGCCAGGATGTTGAGGCCGTCGGGCCGGGTGAATCCGGCGGCGGTCACGCCGGGCGGGAGTGGCAGCGCCGACATGTCGCCGGTCGTGAGGGACAGCAGGTCGTAGGTCACGCCGGTGCCCGACGGACCTGGCGGCACGGCGAACAGCGCGCTCCGAGCGTTGCCTGACCACGCGAGCAGCAGCGGCGCGGGGCCAGTCGACGTCTGGATCTGGTACCTGCCGCCTTCCGGATCCACCAGGTAGGTGGTGACACTGCCGGCCGCGGTCGGGTCCGGTCCCGCTGGTGCGGTAGAGACCTCGGCCAGCGTCCAGCCAGCCCCGATCAAAGACCACGGGATCGCGCTGCGGCTGCCTGTCCGGCCGGCCGCGAGCATCCGCACCGCAGGCTTGCCGTGGACTGAAGTACCGCCGCGGGCCGCGGCGCTGCTGCCAGGGTGGCGCCCGGCGACCAGGTAAGCAACTCCGCCGGACACGGCGATTGCGACGACGACGACCAGCGCGATCAGGGTGACCGAGGGCCGGCGGCGTCCGGAGGTGAAGCCGGCGAGCCAACCAGGCCGCCACGGCTCGCCGGGCTCGGCGTGCCGACCAGGCCGCCACGGCTCGCCGGGCTCGCCGGGCTCGGCGTGCTGTCCGCTGACCGCCGGGTGGTCGCCGGCCAGCTGTGCGGTCGCCGGGGCGT
>JBOHCP010000745.1:0-2919 GCA_050698875.1 Streptosporangiaceae bacterium
GCTGCGCGACGCGTGCGAGCGGGTGGCCGCGGCGGCCGGCTGGCAGCCGCCGCTGTTGCTGCCGACGACGCCCGATGACCCCGGGGCCGGGCTAGCGGGCCGGGCGGTCGAGGCCGGCGCCGCGCTCGTGGTCGCCGTCGGCGGGGATGGCACGGTGCGCGCGTGCGCGCAGGCCCTCGCCGGCACCGGCGTGCCGCTGGCGATCGTGCCGGCCGGCTCGGCCAACCTCACGGCGCACGCCCTCGGCCTGCCGGGACGGATTGTCCCGGCGCTGCAGGTCGCCTTCCGCGGCCAGGACCGCAGGATTGACCTGGGCACGGCGGACGGGGCGGTATTCACGGCGATGGCCGGGATCGGACTGGACGCGGCCGTGGTCGCCGGGGCCCGCGGGCTGGCCAGGCGGCTGACCGGCTGGCCTGCCTACGCGGCGGCGGCGACCGGGCACCTGCTCCGGCGCCCCGTCACGTTCACCATCCGGATCGACGACGGCGCGCCGCTGAGGCGGCGGGCCCGGTGCGTAACGGTCGGGAACTCGGGCGCGCTGCCGGGCGGATTCGCCATCATGCCGGACGCGCGACTGGACGACGGCAGGCTCGACGTGGTCGTACTGGCGCCGTCCGGACCGCTCGGCTGGGCCGGCGTCGGGTACCGGGTAGCGCTGGGCAGCCGCCGGGATGACGGGCAGCTGGAACGGTTCCGGGCCCGGATGGTCGAGATCCGCGCCGCGGAGGCTGGGGTCGGACTGCCGCGCCAGGTAGACGGCGAGCTGATCGGCCCCTCGACCACCCTGACGGTGGGCGTACTACCGGGCGCCCTGCTGGTCAAGGTCCCGCCAGCCAGCGAGCACCGCTAGCCGGACGCGGGCCGGATGACAATCTGACCGAGACCAGACAGGCCCAGACCGACTTCGTGCACCTGGCCGGTGCGCGCGTCGACCGCCGCCAGCTCGCCTGATGTGCTGATCACGAACAGCCAGTGGCTGTCAGGCGACCAGGCTAGCGAGTCGCTTGAGGCGCCGGCTCGGACCGGCACCGGGACTGGCGTCATCGCGCCGGAACTGAGGCTGACCAGCTCCAGCGAGGAGTGGTCCTCGGCCTGACCTGACACGATGAGCGCAGCCGTGGCGCCGTCCGGTGCCGCGAGGCCGGGCAGTGCCTGCCACGGCCACGGACCACCGGGCAGCGACTCCAACGGCCACGAGCCGAGAGGTATCGCGCCGTCAGGCAGGGCGCGGCTCGCCCCGGTAGCCGCGCTGATCACCGCGATCCGGCAGCTTGCCTCGGTGCAGATCACGCCCAGCCAGTTCCGGCTGCCGACGGCAAGCAACAGTGCATTCAGCGGACGCAGCACGCCCGGACCCGCGTCGTAGACCACGCCCGAGGTGGTTATCAACACCAGGCCACCCCGGCCGTCCGGGATGACATTCTCCTCAGGCGCCGCCGGCACCGCCGGTCCGAGGTGCGCAGGTTCCGCCTTGCCGCCCGGTCCGACGAGCGCGAGGTAGTCGCCAGCCAGCCACTGCTGCGTCGACGTGGGACCAGGCAGCAGGATCCCGCCGTGCGCGAGCGCTCCGGTCAGCGGCCGGGCCGGTCTGCCGTCGGGTATCGCGTAACCGGGCACGCGATCGAGGGGCCGGACGAGCACTTCACCGCGGGCCACGACGAACGAGACGATCCCGTCGCCTTGCAGCGGCGGGACGCGCGTCTGGATGACCTGGCCGCGGGCGAACCGCACGTCGACGACACCGCTGCGGTCCAGGCCGAATAGCTCGTACCCGGCCCGGATGCCGAGGATCGGGTGTCCGACGTCGCGCACCGTGACTGGCGGCGGTGGTGGCGGCTCGCGTGGGCCGCTCATCCGCGTGCCGACCACCACGGCTGCGACGCCGACCAGGCAGGCGAGCAGGATCGAGCCGAGCCAGCGCGGCCGAGACCGCGCCGACCTGCCCAACTGGACGACGTCGCCCGGACCGGGCTGCCCGCTATCACCTAACGTCACGGGCTCATTCTGACTCGCGCCGCTCAGCGCGGCCAGCGAGCCGCCGCCCGGATCGCGATCTGGCTGACGCCGGTCAGGCCAAGGTCGAGCTCCTGCACGCGCCCGGTGGCCGGGCTGACCGCGGCGAGCCGGCCGCCCGCGGTGAGCACGAACAGGCAGCGGCTGTCCGGAGACCAGGCCATCGTCTGGCTCGAGGAGAACGGCGGGACGCTCACCGCGACCGGCCGCACCGCTCCGCTCGCCAGGCTCACCAGTTCGAGAGATGCGGTGCCGTCCCGGCCCTCGACGAGCAGGGCGGCTATGGAGCCGTCGGGAGCCACCGCGCCGGGATCGCCGGGCCACTGCCAGTTGACCAGGGAGATCGCCGGACCGGGGAGTGCTCTTGGTGCTCCGGTGCTGGCAGCAATGACGACGTTCCGGCAGTTGCCGCCGTCCTGGTCGCAGGCCACGGCGAGCCAGGTCCGCGGCCCGACCGCGAGAAGGAGCGCACCGACCGGTGGTCGTCCCGCCGGGACCGATAGAGAACGGCATCGACGGCTGGCGGGACGCGCCTGGGGATACCTGGATCAAGGCGCCTGGGTGTTATGCCTGGCAGGTCGACGGCCTGAGGTTCAGCGAGGTCATCGTCTTCCGTACAGGGAAGGTCCTTCCGGGATGATATTGGCTAGCGTGTTCGTCTTCCTGGCGGCGGTGTTAATTGGCGCTGGCGTGCTGGCCGTTTCGGGATCACGCATGTCGCCATGTCAGGCTCGGAGGCGATCGAGCGGGATGGCATGTACCGAGGGATGCCAGCGCCGACCTGGTCGCTCAGTGACTCGTCGGGCAGTATCGTCCGTTCGCCGCCTTCCAGACCGCTGCAGATGCTCGTGTTCACCGATCACTCGCTGAAATCGTTTCCGTCGTTGGCGGCCGGGTTGGGGG
>JBOHCP010000746.1:0-2912 GCA_050698875.1 Streptosporangiaceae bacterium
CAGGCTGGCGAGCTGGCGGACGGCCGCGCCCATGTCGACGCGGTGCGTCCCCGCTTCGATGATCCGCGCGCGGCCCGCGAGCGCCGCCTTGCGCTCGGCCGGCGCCGTCGTGGTCGTGATCAGGATCGTCTGCGACGGCCCGGCCGGCCCGGTCAGCAGCCGATCGCAGCCGGTGAGGTCGAGGCTCGCCGTCACCACCGCGACGGGCGGCAGCGGGGCGCCGTCCGGCCGGAGCTGAGCCCAGATCTGGTCCGGCTGGACAGGACGGTAATGCTCCGCTCTGGCCGTGCCCGCGCCGACGAGTACGACATCGGCCAGGGTACGGAGCACGGCGAAGACCGTCCGGTCGGCGGGCCCTGACAGGCCGCGTGACTGGCCGTCCAGCGTGACGGCCCCGTCGACGCTGGCGACCATGTTCGCCCGCACCCAGCCGCGCGCGGCCGGGTCAGCCGGGTCGCGGCCGGCTCGGTTCCCGTACAAGAGCGCGAGCTCCGCGACCGCGGTCGGCAGCGGTCCCGCGGTGGCCGTCGGGGCGGCCGGGAGATCAGGCCCCTGGACCGGGTAGATCTGGCGCACGGCCAGCAGTTAACCAGACCGGGCGAGGGCCGCCCGGCAGCCAGGCCGGCTAGCGAGCGGCGCCGGCCCGCAGCACGATGGCCGCGCGATCGGGGACGGTGAGCACGCTCGCCGCCTGGCGCGGATTCCCAGCGGCCGACTCGGCGCTGGCGGTGTCGACAACGACGTCCCAGGCACCCGCGGGGCCGGCAGCTGGCAGGGTGAAGGCGACCGGCTGGTCGGCGGCGTTGAAGAGCAGCAGGAAGTTCTGGTCGACGATGGCCTCGCCGCGCGGCCCGGGCTCGGTGATGGCATCGCCGTTGAGCAGCACCGCGAGCGCGCGCGCGTCCAATCCCCAGTCGGTCACGGTCATCTCGGCGCCGGCCGGGGTGAGCCACGTGATGTCGCCGAGGCCAGTGTTGCCCCGCGCAGTGCCACTGAAGAACCTGCGCCGGCGGAACACCGGGTGGTCGCGGCGCAGGGCGATGAGCGAGCAGGTGAAGTCGAGCAGGTCCGCGTGCTTGCCGGCGGCCTCCCAGTCGAGGAAGGACGTCTCGTTGTCCTGGCAGTAGGCGTTGTTGTTGCCCAGCTGAGTCCGGCCGAGCTCGTCACCGGCCAGCAGCATCGGCACGCCCTGCGAGCAGAACAGTGTCACCAGGAAGTTGCGCACCTGCCTGGCTCGCAGTTCGGTGATCGCCGGATCGTCGGTTGGTCCCTCGGTGCCGCAGTTCCAGGACCTGTTGTCGTCGGTGCCATCCCGGTTGTCGTCGCCGTTCGGCTCGTTGTGCTTGCGGTCGTAGCTGACCATGTCGCCGAGCGTGAAGCCATCGTGGCAGGTCACGAAGTTGATCGACGCCACCGGTCGCCGAGCGCTGGTCTCGTACAGGTCGGACGAGCCCGCCAGCCGGGACGCGAAGTCCGGCAGCGTCGCCGGCCGGCCGCGCCACAGGTCCCGCACCGTGTCTCGATACTTGCCGTTCCACTCCGTCCACAGCGGCGGGAACTTGCCGACCTGGTAGCCGCCCGCGCCGACGTCCCACGGCTCGGCGATGAGCTTGACCTGGGACACGACCGGGTCCTGCTGCACCAGCTCGAAGAACGCCGACAGCCGGTCGACTTCGTGCAGCTCGCGGGCGAGCGCAGCGGCCAGGTCGAACCGGAAGCCATCGACGTGCATGTCCAGGACCCAGTACCTCAGCGAGTCCATGATCAGCTGCAGCGCGTGCGGATGGCGCGCGTTGAGGCTGTTCCCGCAGCCGGTGTAGTCGAGGTAGCCGGCCGGGTCGTTGTCGTCCAGCCGGTAATAGGCGGCATTGTCGATGCCGCGGAAGCTGAGCGTAGGGCCGCCGGCACCGGACTCCGCCGTGTGGTTGTAGACGACGTCGAGGATGACCTCGATGCCCGCGGCGTGCAGCGTCTTGACCATGGACTTGAACTCGGCCACCTGGCCATGCGGCTCGGCGGCACCGGAGTAGCCGTTGTGCGGCGCGAAGAACCCGATGGTGTTGTAGCCCCAGTAGTTGGTCAGGCCGCGCGCCGAGAGCTCGCGCTCGGGCACGGACTGGTGCACAGGCATGAGCTCGATCGCGGTAATGCCGAGCCTGGTCAGGTGCTCGATCACCGGCGGCGAGGCTAGGCCCGCGTAGGTCCCGCGCAGCTCGGCCGGTACCTGCGGGTGGCGTATCGTCAGGCCGCGCACGTGCGCCTCGTAGATCACCGTCTGGTGGTAAGGGGTACGCAGCTGCCGGTCGCCGGTCCAGTCGAAGTACGGGTTGATCACAACGTTGCGCGGCATGAACGGCGCGCTGTCGGTGTCGCTCGGCTGGTCCGGCACGTCCGGCCGGTAGCCGAGCAGTGCATCGTCCCAGCGCACGAGGCCGTCGAGGGCCTTGCCATAGGGGTCGAGCAGCAGCTTGGCCGGGTTGCATCGGTGGCCGCGGCGCGGGTCATACGGGCCGGTGACGCGGTAGGCGTAGCTCTGGCCGGGACCGATGCCCGGCAGGTAGCAGTGCCAGACGAAGCCGTCGACCTCGGTGAGTTCGAGCCGGGTCTCGGTGCCGGCGTGGTCGAACAGGCAGAGCTCGACCCGCTCGGCAACCTCGGAGAACAGGGCGAAGTTGGTTCCTGACCCGTCCCAGGTCGCGCCGAGCGGATAGGCGACTCCCGGCCAGACGTGCATCCGTTGACCTTACCTGCCGGTAGCGACGGTTTTGGCCCCTGGCGCGGTACCGGGGTGCACGACAGCTTTGTTGGAGATGATCTTGCCCGAGCCTGGTGACCTTCGGGTCTGAGTCGCGGTGTCTGTCAGATGGCTGCCCGAAGCCCGGCGAAGCGGCTAGTGGCAGCTGGCCAGAGCT
>JBOHCP010000747.1:0-2906 GCA_050698875.1 Streptosporangiaceae bacterium
CGCCGACATGCTCGCCGCGCTCCGCGGCGAGTTCACCGAGGCCGGAATTAATGCCATGTGGCCAGGTCAAAGCCGCCCTGATCAATTCGGATCCGGCGCACTGACCTGCGACGCGACCGCAGCGTAACTCGGAAAGACGAGAGGTAACCCGGCACTGGCACCACGCGCTCAAGCGCCGCAGCCAGAAGAGCCGGCTCCCCTGGGACAGGATGAACCGCCTGGCGAAACGCTGGCTGCCCAGAACCCGCATCACGCACCCCTACCCCGGGCAGCGCTTCGCCGCCAGCCACCCATGGTACTGACGTTCCGCACTTCTCGATTACGTTTTGGCCCCCACTCACTTCAGCCCGGGTCAACGTGGTCCGCGGAGGGCCGGTGCTGGGTGGCTGCCTGGCGGAGCAGGATCTCGCCGGCGTCGGCTGACAGTTTCTCCATCTTGGTGATGATGGCTTCGAGTCGTTTGCGGTTGGCGATCCAGGACCGGTAGAGCTCGGCCTCGCCCTCGTTCAGGCGGCGGCTGATGGTCTTGCCCGCTACCGCCCGGCTCCACTGGTAGTAGGGGCCGTGGCGTCGGGGCGGATCGGCCTGGCAGCGGCAGCCGGACTTGCCGCAGGAGGTCTCGCGCACCACGAGACTGCCCGGGCTGATGAAGCCGATCTCGGACAGTTCGGCGGCCAGGGCGCGGTAGGCGGCTTCGTAGCGGTTCAGCCGGCGTGACACGCGTGTCCTCCACGGTCCTTTGTCTGTCAGCAGGTATGCTGACCGATACAGCGCCGGGTGTCAAGGGAGGCAGGCGATGAGCCCACCGGGACCGTTCGAGCTGGACAGCCAGGCACTGGGCGCGCTGCCGGTGCTCAACCACTTCCTGGCCCGCATCGGCCTGGCCGGGTACCTGGCCCGCCACCTGCCGCGCGACGACCCGCGGCTGCGCCTGGACCCGGCGGTGGTGATCGGGCTGGTGGTGCGCAACATCACCCTGGCCCACCGGCCGGTCTACGCGCTGGGCGAGTGGGCCGCCGGCTACGAGCCAGCCCTGCTCGGGCTCGCCAGCGGCCAGGCCGGCGCGCTCAACGATGACCGGGCCGGGCGCACGCTGGACCGGCTGTTCGACGCCGACCGGGCCACCCTGGTCACCGAGACGGTGCTGCACGTGATCCGCGAGTTCGGCATCGACGTCTCCCAGCTGCACAACGACTCCACCACCATCACCCTGACCGGCGCCTGCCCCGGCGCCGGCGGGTACACCCGCGGCGGGAAACCGACCCCGGCTGCCCGCCGAGGTCACAACAAAGACCACCGGCCCGACCTGAAGCAGCTGCTGTTCATCTTGACGATCTCCGCCGACGGGGCGGTGCCGATCGCCTACCGGACCGCCGACGGCAACACCAATGACGACGTCACCCACATCCCGACCTGGGACCAGCTGCGCCGGCTGACCGGCACCGCCGGGTTCCTCTACGTCGCGGACGCCAAGCTGTGCTCGCACGAGGCGATGGGCCACATCGCCAGCCGCCACGGCCGGTTCGTCACCATCGTGCCGCACGGGCGCCGTGAGGACACCTGGTTCCGCGACTGGGCCCAGACCCACGCCCCGGCCTGGACCGAGGCCGACCGCCGTCCCGGCGCCCGCCACGATGAGCCCGACCAGGTCTGGCGCACGTTCGAGGCGCCCGTGCCCTCCGTCGACGGCTACCGGGTGATCTGGGTGCACTCCAGCGGCAAGGCCGCCCGCGACGCCGCCAGCCGCGCCGCCCGCATCGAAGCCGGGCTCGCCGCGATCGATGCGCTGCAGACCCGCTTGCACAGCCCCAAGACCCGCCTGAAAACCCGCGTCGCCGCCGAGCAGGCCGCCACCGCCGCTCTCGCCGCGGCCGGCGCCACCCGCTGGGTCGGCTATCACATCAGCGAATCGGCCGAGGTCTCCTACCGGCAGGAACGCCGCGGCCGCCCCGGCGCCAGCACCCGTTACCGGCGCAGCGAGAAACCCGTCTTCGACGCCACCACCACGATCAACGCCGACGCGGTTGCCTACGACACCGTCACCGACGGCTGCTTCCCCATGATCACCAACGACCGGCAGATGACCCCGGCCGAGGTACTGGCCGCCTACCGCTACCAGCCCAACCTCGAACGCCGCAACCACATCCTCAAGGGCCCGCAGCAGGTCGCACCCGTCTACCTCGAGACCGCGCACCGCATCGAAGCGCTGCTGCTGTGCCACTTCCTCGCCATGCTCACCGAAGCCCTGATCGAACGCGAGATCCGCACCGCCATGAAAGCCGCAGGGCTCACCGGCATCCCGCTCTACCCCGAGCTGCGTAACTGCCCCGCCCCCAGCGCCGACCGGATCCTCGAGATCTTCGCCGGCATCCAGCGCCACCACCTGATCAGCGACGGCAACATCGTGCAGACCTTCGAGCCGGCTCTCACCCCGCTACAGCAGCAGGTCCTCAACCTCCTGCACATCCCCGCCAGCGTCTACACCGCCGCCAGCGACTCCTGAAATGGGGGCGTATATCGCAAGCGAGAAGTGCGGAACGTCAGTTATATCGGTGCCTTCATCGGAATATCGGTGCCTTCATCGGACCAACGGGGAAGCGCGGCATTTCTTGAACTTCCTCCCGCTGCCGGAGCGGCTCGGCCTCGCTCCTCCAGCGGGCAGCCTAGCAACCAGCCGCGGCCGCGCTCCGGCGCGATCCCGCAGATATCCCCAGGCGCTTCGTCGTGTCACGTCGGCCGGGCGTCCCGCGCGGATCAAGCCCTGATGATGGGCAACGCCGGGTCCACGCGCGATATGTCGTCGGGGTCGCTGGTAATCACGGCATGCCGGCGCTCTCTGGCGCACAGCGCTACGTGGACGTCGATCGCGTCGTCGTGGCCGCTGCGTGCGCATAGCAGCCCCACAC
>JBOHCP010000748.1:0-2905 GCA_050698875.1 Streptosporangiaceae bacterium
GAGGCTGCCCGCGGCGTCGCTGGCTAGCAAGCTTGGGTGATCTTGGTCTTTAATTCTGAGTCAAGTCTGTGTTTACGAGTCGGGATAGTAGGTTTACCAGGCGGCCGGGTCAGGCGGCGAGGCCGGCTTGCCGGGCGAGGTCGTCGATGGCGGCGGTGTAGGCGCGGGTGGCGGCGGCCAGGTCCCGGCTGCCGTCCGCGGGCCCGTCCAGGCTGGCCAGCCCGGTGCGCAGGAACCGGTCGTGCAGCCGGGTCAGGAACAGGGCGTGCGCGATGCCGGTGCCGGTGACCTGGTAGCGGAAGGTGCGCGGGAGGCGTTCGATGAGCCCGTGCTGGCGCAGGCGCCTGAGGTCATAGGTCATCTTCCCCGGGGTGATGGACTCGGCGGGCACGCCGGGGAGTTGCGCGAGGATGGGGCGCAGGTCGCGGTTGGCGAAGCCGCGGGGAAGGAGCCGGAAGACGCACAGGGCCGCGAGCAGGGCGTGGACGCGGGGGTCGCCGAGGCGCAGGCCCGCGACGCGGGTCCCCGTCTCGGTGGTCAGGGGGGCGGTGATCTGGCGGATGGCGGCCTGGCCGTCGGCGGGGTCGTGGCTGAGTCGTTGGACGTCGAGCAGACGCCGGTTGGCTGCGAAGCCGGTGGCCCGCAAGGCGGGCAGGTTAGTCAGCCGTTTGCCGATGCCGAAGTCGCGGGTGTCGTTGATGGTCGTCTCGGTACGCAGCGCCTTCCCTTCCTTGTGGTACTGCTTGATTTTCGAATGCTTGTAGTCGACGTGCAGGGTGGGGACCACGCCGTCGGTGATGACCCGGGTGCGGAACCGGCCCGGCGTGGCCCGCGGCCCCTTGCGGATGATCCGCCGGGCGAAGATCAGCCCCACCCGGTCCGGGCGGCCGATGTCCAGGTTGTCGCGGATCACCTGCCCGGAGAAGATCCGCCCGGTCACCGGCGCGTCCAGCACCTGGGTCAGGGAGAACTCCGCCTGCAGCACCGAGACCTCATACCGGTACCCGGCCGCGGTGTCCTCCGCGGTGAACGGGCACGGCAGCAGTCCGGTCCACTTGGCGGCCAGGTCCCAGATGGCCTGCTCACCGAAGGAATCGCAGATGGCCTGCACCGCCGCGACGTCATCGACGGCGGCGAACCCGTTGTCCAGCGGCGTGAACCCGATCCCGGCCCGCGCGGCCATCGCCTTGGCGTACTCGTTGCCGTTGCAGCACAGCTTGGCGTTATAGGGGAAGTACCCGCAGTACTTCAGGAAAAAGGGACCAGCGCAGGCGTCATAGCAGTAGAAATACCACTGGGCGACCACCCGGCTGGTCCGCACGATCCACGGGTAGGGCCTGCCGTCGGCGTCATGGCGCCTGGTGGTGGCGAACACGCTGACCTTCTCCTGCGCCCGGCCGATGAACACCACCCCCTCGGTCCGGCCCGCGGCCAGGAACGCCGCCAGGTGCTCGCGCATCACGTCGTCCTTGCGCTGGCCGGCTCTGAACTCCACCACCGAGATGGCGCGCCGCGCGGCGAAGTCCTTGATCGCCTCATAGAACGCCTGCGTCCGGTCCGCGAGCACCGCGGTGGACGCCACCGGCATCCCCAGGTGCTCCCGGATGAACCCCACCACCCCGAGATCGCGCTGCAGCTTCGGGACATACAGGTTGCAGTAGATGCGGTCGATGCACTCCAGCCCGAACATCACATGGCGGGACAGGACATCGGCGGCGGAACGGGGTAGCGTCATCAGTGGCTCCGGTCGGACAGGCCCGTAACAGGGCCAGCTACCGCCACAGGCGGTCATATACCGGGACATATCGTGTCACCGCAGCGATCCGGCCGGAGCCCTTTTCGCCCAGCTCAGCTGTGGACATGCCCCGACGGGCTGGGGCGAAGCCCCGTTAGTTCTTGTACCGGTCGTGCACGATGACCGTGCCGTGCAGGTCGCTGTAGACGAAGGCCCTGAAGGAGGGCAGGTCCCGGCCGCCGAGGTAGTAATAGGTGAGCAGGTCAGTGCAGGCGACCTGCAGGTACTTCTTGCGGGTCTTGGGCCCGGGGCCGACCCGGATCGGGGTCTCGTCGCCGCAGATGATGCGGGCCAAGATGATCAGCGCCCGGATGGTCGTGTTCGCCGCGGCCACCGCCCGGGCGGCGCGGCGCAGCAGGCCGTGCACCCACCCGTCGGACGGCCGGGTGCCGGACATCGATTCCAGGATGTCCGCGCACCGCTCGACCGGGACGTGGTGCATCACCAGCAGGAACACGCACCAGGCCTGGAAGTTCAGGCCGTAGGTGACCGTGCCCGGCGCCCCGGCCGCCTCCGGCGGGGCACCGGCGACATGGACCCGGCCGCAGGCGCACCCGACCTCGTGCCGGTCGTACTGGGTGGTCACCGCCCGCGCCTCCGGGAGGTCGGTGACCTGGTGGGAGTACCGCACCCCCAGGTCCGCGGCCCCGGCCAGGTCCTTCCCGCACCCGCAGGCGCCCTCCGGGAACACCTCCACCGTCTCATCCGGCTGATCGTTCCACGCCAGGGACGCGCCCGGCGCGCCGGGCTGCTTACCCGGCTTCCGGCCACTGCCAGGCCGCGGCCTGCGCCCGGGCGGCTTCTTCCCCGGCAGGTCATCGGTGCTCGGCGCCATCGAGGAGTTACCCGAGTTGCGGGAGATCAGCCGCTCCAGCCGCCCGACCCGGTCCTCCAGCTCCGCGTTCCGCGCCCGCAGGCCCGCGATCACCGCGTCCTTGTCCTCCAGCAGCACCCGCAGCCGCTCGTTCGCCTCCCGCAGCCGGGCGTTCTCCGCGCGCAGCGCGTCCGCATCCTCAGGCGGACCGGGCGCTTCGGGCATACCGGGACTACATCAGAGCCGGCCCTCCGTAAGCAACACGACACCAGCGTAAGAGGAAGTTTGTCAAGCGG
>JBOHCP010000749.1:0-2902 GCA_050698875.1 Streptosporangiaceae bacterium
GCGATCCGGTGGCGATTGTCATCGCCGAGAGCCGCTACGTCGCCGAGGACGGCTGCGAACTCGTGGAGGTCGAATATGACGAGCTGCCTCCGGTCGCGACTGCATCCTTCGCGCTCGACCCTGCCAGCCCGCCGTTGTTCGCCAATCTGGGTGACAACATCGCCCGCCCGCGCTCGCGCAGCGAGTTCGGTGACCTCGCCGCTACCTTCGCCCGTGCTGACCGGGCTTTCAGCTTCCGCATCGACGTGCATCGCCACCAGAACGTGCCCATGGAGGGACGCGGCTGCGTCGCAAGCTACGACGCCGACACCGGTGTCATGACGGTGTACGCGGCAACCCAGAGCGTGCACGTCACCAGGATTGCCGTCGCCATGCGCCTGGGTATGGAGCACGACAAGGTGCGCGTCCTGGCGGGCGATATCGGTGGCTCGTTCGGCCTGAAGATCGGCGCGTCGCGGGAAGAGCTCGCAGTTGCTGCTTCTTCGCGTGCCCTGGGCCGGCCGGTCAAGTGGGTCGAGGACCGGGGTGAGAACCTCACCGCGTCGGGACAGGCACGCGAGGAGAGCTTTGACATCCGGGCTGCTGTCAGCAACGCGGGCGACCTGCTCGGTCTGGACGTGAAGATGGTCATCGACACGGGCTCCTACCCAGGCATGGGCACCATGGTTCCGGCAATCATGGAGGCCATGCTGCCGGGTCCGTACAAGCTGGCAGCCCTCGGCTTTGAGTCGACCGCGGTCACGACAAACAAGGCATCCTACGTCGCCTATCGCGGCCCGTGGGCATCGGAGACGTTCGTGCGGGAACGCGTCCTCAACCTCATCGCGCAGGACCTCGGCCTCGATCCACTCGACATCCGGCTGCGTAACGTCGCGCCGCGCACCGATCCCCCGGCCATGATGATCACGGGGCGTCCGCTGGCCGGCGTCACGACCAGGGAGTCACTCGAGCGGATTGCGCAGCTCGTGGACTTCCCCGCGTTCCGGCAGCGGCAGGCCGGCGCACGAGCCCACGGTCGCTACCTCGGTATTGGTGTGGCAACGTTCATCGAGGCGGCTCCCGGCCCGCGCTCGCCGGATGGCCCCAGCGGCCCGATGGGCATGGAGTCCATGCGCCTTCGGCTCGAGGAAGACGGCATCGTTGTGCTGTTCACCGGCCAGATGCCACACGGCCAGAGCCACCAGACGACCCTGGCCCAGATCGCCGCCGACGAGTTCGGCGTGCCGTTCGAGCAGGTTCGCGTCGTAGTCGGCGACACCGACGTCGTCCCGTTCGGACTGACCGGCGGCAGCCGGTCGGCCACCATGACCGGAGGCGTGGCGCTCCACGGCGCTCGCCAGCTCAAGGCCAAGGTGCTCGATTTCGCCTCTCATCTCATGGAAGCCAGCGCGGCCGACCTCCTCACCACCGACGGCAGCGTCTGGGTGCGCGGTGACCCCGCAAGCGCGATCGCGGTGAGCGAGGTCGCGCGGCGCGCGGCAGCAGGCCAGTTCGGCGACGGTGTAGACGCCAATCTCGAGGTCGAGGCCGCCTTCGACGGCGGCGAGGGCGGATGGTCCGGCGGCACTCACTGCGCCATCGTCGAGGTCGATGTCGAGACCGGACTGGTGACGGTCGAGCGGTATGTCGTGGCTGAGGACTGCGGCGCGCTCATCAACCCTGCCGTCGTCGAGGGTCAGATCAGGGGCGGCGTCGCTCAGGGCATAGGAGCGGTGCTGCTCGAACGATCGGCGTACGACGAGGACGGCAATTACCAGTCAGCCACGTTCATGGACTACCTCATGCCGACCACGTGCGACGTTCCGAGCATCGAGATAGCGCACCTCGAGACCGTGCCACTCGACGCCGACGTCAACTTCCGCGGCGTGGGTGAAGGTGGCATGATCGTCGCGCCGCCGACGGTAGTGAATGCCATCGAGGATGCGCTCTCGCCTTTCGGCGTGCGGATCTACGAGCAGCACCTGCCTCCGGCTCGCATCCTGGAGCTCATCGCCGGGGCGGCCTCGGGTCGATAACTGCCCGTAGTGGTCACCGGGGTCGCGCACGCTGCCAGGCGGGGCGCGCCAGGTATACCGGTACATGGACATAGGTACCACCAAGACCACCGCAGCTGACATGCGCGGCATCGGGCACGAGATGATCGACGTGCTCGAGCCGGTCAGCAAGCTGGAGCTTGAGGAGTACACCCGACTCGCGGGCCAGCACATCTCCGCCGCCTTCGACGCAGGTGACCTGCCGCTGGTAGTCGGCGGCACCGGCCTCTACGTGAAAGCCGTATTGGAGGGCTGGGCAACCGAGCAGACAGGAGCCGCACGCAACGCGCTGCGACGCGATTTGCCCCGCGCCATGCTGACCGACGCGCACGACATGCTGCGCCGACTGGACCCGGACGCGGCCGCGCGCGTCCACCCCCATAACTACGAGGCTGTCATCAACGCGCTGGCCAGGGTGATGGGCGGCGGCCGGCGGGAGGCCGATAGCCGCCGAGCGATGCCTAGCCCTGTCCTCGCCCTGGACCCGGGTGCCAGGGCCACCGACCAGCGGATAACCCGCACCTACGACGAGCAGGTCCGCCGCGGGCTGTTCGGCGAGATCCTAGAACTGGAGCGTCGGTATGGCCTCGACCGCGAACTGCGCCGCCGGGGGCCCGACGCGACCAATCAGGTGCCTCACACGCATGGGTACCGCGAGTACTTCGAACTCGCCTTGGAGAAAGGCAAGGCGGCCAGTCAGCTAAGCGATGCCGACCTGGGTCAGGTTCGGAGTCGGGTCGTGGAGCACATCCAGCACCACGCACGGCGGCAGCGGTCGTTTATAGCCAAGCTTCCCGGAGCCCATCGGATCACCTCGCCGAGCCAGGCCGCCGCGCTCGTCATCGGCAATGCAGTGCGCGGCCGTGGCT
>JBOHCP010000750.1:0-2895 GCA_050698875.1 Streptosporangiaceae bacterium
CATTAGCGCTGCTTGACGAGTGGCAGGATCCGGCGCCCGAAGAGGGCCTGCGCGACCTGATCCTGCTCGGCTTTACCGTCAACCTGCCGTTCCTGGAGAAGGTCGCGGTCCGCACGGCACGTGACCTTGGCGCCCGCGTCACCGTCGTGGGCGACGCTGCGCACAGTGACTACGACCCGATCGACGTTCGCCTGCGGTCCTACTTCACCGCGCGCGCCGCCTGCCGTGGCGCGTTCCATCCCAAGCTGGCGCTATTGATCGGCGCACACGACATCGTCGCGGCGATCGGATCCGGCAACCCCACCATGGCAGGGTGGGGTCACAACGACGAGCTGTGGACCGTTCTGCGAAGCGGGCCTGACGGGTCGGCCGGCGGCCTGCAGCCGCTTGGCAGCTGGCTGGAAGAACTGCCCAGGGTTGTCGCGATGCCGGGATACGCCGCGGACTTGCTGCGTGAGGCCGCAGTCCCGCTGACGGCGCTGCCGGGTGGCGACGGCGATGTGCAGGTGCTGCACAAGCTGCGCGAAGGACTGCTGGGCCAGCTCCCGCGCGGCCCGGTGGGGGAGCTGTGCCTGTACGCGCCATTCGTCGATCCGAGCGGGCAGGCGCTCGCCGACATCCTCGACTGGTTCGACCCTGAACGCACCGTCATCGGGTTCCAGGAACACTGGACAAGCTACGACGGCGACGCGGTGCTGCGCGGGGCCGGTAACCGCCAGATCGAGATACGGCTGCTGCCGGAACGGTTCCCGCGGCACGGCAAGCTGCTGGAGTGGGAGGCCGGCGACGGCCGGCGCGCACTCACTGGCAGCGCCAACCTGACCCGCAGCGCGCTGATCTGCGCCACCGCTGAGGGCGGGAACTGCGAGCTCGCCGTGCTCACCCGGACCGGGACCTCGCTGATGCCGCAAGGCAACCTCGTCGCCGCCGGGCAGCTGCATGGCCGCCGCACCGTGTCCGAGTTCACACCGGCTCCGGCGGTGCTATTGCTGGGCGCGCTGCTGACCCGAGCTGGGCTGGCGGTGACACTGACCCGGGCTTACGACGTGGACGTGACGATCGAGATGTCCCCGGACGGGTCGCCCGGCTCCTGGATCGCGATCGGGGTCGTGCCGCCCGGACACAGCGACGCGGTCTTCACGCTGCCCGGCCACGCGGGCGCCGTGGTACGGGCCGTCGCTGTCCTGGCGGGGCAGGCGCGCGCAGCGTCGCCGCCCGTGTTCGCCATCGACCCCGCCCGGTGTGCACGCCGCCAGGCTGACGACAACCGGCCCAGGCTGCAGCGCTCCTACACCGAAGAAGAGATCTTCACCGACGATGAGCTAGCCCGCCGATTCCGCAACGACCTGCTACGCCTGATGGCGACGCAAATCAGGCAGCCGGCGCGGCACCCAGCCACGGCCGCGTCCAGCCCGGCCGTTACGCCGGGCGCCGAGGACCGATGGGCTGCCTACCTGGAGGACTGCGAACACAGCATCGGCCGGCCACTGACCGTCAAGCTGTTCGGCCTGCTTGCTCAGCTCCGGCCAGGACTCGGCCCCGGCCTCGGCCGGAGTGCCGCTGGTGACGCCCCGGACGACGGTGAAGCAGACGAAGACGCAGAATCCGCTTCTGGCGTGCCGCCCATGGTGATGCGGATCAGGCCGTCGGAGCGAGCCGTCTGGAGGAACTGGATAGAACGCGTAGTGCTCACGGTGGCCTCCGGCGAGCACCCGGCCCCGCTACTGTTCAAGTCGCAGGCAACCCGGATCATGATCCAGCTGCTCGCCCACGGGGTATGGGACCTCGACGACTCGCGCTCGGAGGTCCCAGCTCCCTTGCCCGACAGGCCGCTGCCTGACAGCGCGTGGGCGACAGATGCAGGCGGCCCAGATCGGGCGGCGCCTGGAGAAGCTACTCGCCGACCTTGCCCGGCTGGTGCTCGGCGAGCCATAGAAGCCGATGCAGCATGTCGACCAGTTCGGCGGGGCGGCCTGGGCGAGCCCCAGTCCCTCGACATGGCCGCGATCCTCGAACTCGCGCAGCCGCATTGTGTCCTTCCGCTGTTCCACCAGGGCGGCGGTGCCGGCTGTCAGGCCCCCGGGGCTGAGCAGCTCGACGCCGCCGCCGCCCCGCGCAAGCTCGCGGTGCTCACCGGCATGCTGCCCGGATGGCTCGGCTGGAACCACTTCGCAGCGGCGCTGCTCAGCGGGCTCGCCGCGGCAGCCGGCCGCCCAGGGACTGCCCTCGGCGCGCGCGACATCGCGGCCGCCCTGCCCGAATTCGACGCTATTCACGCGCAGCTCGGGCACGCCGCATCCTCAAGGCGGGCGCCAGCGGCCGCAAGCCCCGCGGAGGAAACACGGCGCGTCCAGGCCAGCTCCGCGACCGCGTCCGGAGCACCTGGCCGCCCGGCCCGACACCGGCTTCACCCCCTACGAGATCGCACGCGTCCTCGGCAAGTCATCGGGAGCGGTCGCCAATGCGCTCGACCGCCTGGTCGCGCTCGGGCAGGCAGAGCTCACCAGCGAGCACCCGCGCCGCTACGCCGGCACCGCCGCAAACGCAACCCCGGCAGCCGGGCCGGCCGCCGCGGGGGCAGCGTGAGCCAGCAGCTGAACAGGCGCGGCACGGGCAGCGCGACTGCCCGGCCCGCGCATTCCGCTGGCAGAGTCGAAGAGCGCACCCCAAGCAGCCCGTGTCGTCGAGGTCCTGAAATGGGAGCATCGAATGGTCACGGGATCTGACCAGCGCGTTGGCAGGACGACCACTCCACGCAGGAGGGCGCGAACGCAGGTGAGCAACGTGCGAAAGATCACCGTGCACGCATTTCTTGCCGGACCGCCGTGCCAATGCATTACTCCGGTGATAGGCCGGTGCTATGCACGCTGACCGGCCGTTCGTGCTCACCTGGGC
>JBOHCP010000751.1:0-2895 GCA_050698875.1 Streptosporangiaceae bacterium
GGGCCATCAGCGGCAGCGACGCCTACGCCGGCCAGATCCGCGACCTGAAGCTGCGCCAGGCGCCGGCGGACCAGGCGCTGCGGGAGCTGACCGCGTTCGACGTGCGTCAGGCCTGCGACGTGCTGCACCCGGTGTATGAGGCGACCGATGGCGTGGACGGGCGGGTATCGATCGAGGTCGACCCGCGGACCGCCCACGACACCGGCCGGACGGTCGCCCAGGCCCGCGCGCTGTGGTGGCTGGTGGACCGGCCCAACCTGTTCGTCAAGATCCCGGCCGCCAGGCAGGGGCTGCCGGCGATCACCGCCTGCCTGGCCGAGGGGATCAGCATCAACGTCACGCTGATCTTCTCCCTGGGCCGCTACGCCCAGGTGATCGAGGCGTTCCTGGCCGGGCTGGAACAGGCTCGCGCTGCCGGGCGCGACCTGTCCGGCATCGCCTCGGTGGCCTCGTTCTTCGTGTCCCGGGTGGACACCGAGGTGGACAAGCGCCTCGACAAGATCGGCACACCTCAGGCCGCCGCGCTGCGCGGCAAGGCCGCGATCGCCAACGCCCGGCTCGCCTACCAGCGCTACGAGCAGGCCGTCGCGGCCAAACGGTGGAAGTCGCTGGGAAAGGCGGGTGCCCGGCCGCAGCGCCCGCTGTGGGCCTCCACCAGCGTCAAGGACCCCGCCTACGACGACACCCGCTACGTCACCGAACTGGTCGCCCCTGGCGTGATCAACACCATGCCGGAGGCCACGCTCAGCGCGGTCTCCGACCACGGGGACATCCCGGATGACAGCATCCACGGCGCCTACCAGCAGTCGCAGGCAGTCCTCGACGACCTCGCCGCCCTCGGCATCGACTACGCCGGCGTCGTCCAGATGCTCGAAGACCAGGGCGTGACCACGTTCGACGCGAGCTGGGACCGCCTCGGCCAGCGGCTCGCCGCCGCCCTCGCGACACGACAGGAGTGACGCAATGCCAGCCTCAGACACGTTCGTCATCGCCGGCGGCGGCCTGGCCGGCGCCAAGGCCGCGGAAGCGCTGCGCGAGCAGGGGTTCGGCGGCCGGATCGTGCTGGCCGCCGAGGAGGACATCCGCCCCTACGAGCGGCCGCCGCTGTCCAAGGACTACCTGCAGGGCAAGGCTGACCGGGAGACGATCTTCGTGCACTCCCCGGACTGGTACGACGCCAGCCGCGTCGAGCTGCTGCTCGGCACGGCGGTCACCGGGATCGACCCCGGGCGCCGCGAGGTGACGCCGTCCGATGGCGGGCACCTGGCCTACGGCGAGCTGCTGCTGGCCACCGGATCGGTCCCGCGCCGGCTGCCGCTGCCGGGCGCCGATGCGGGCGGCGTGCTGTACCTGCGCAGGGTGGGGGACAGCGACCGCATCCGGGATACGTTCGCCGCCGTGTCCCGGGTGCTCATCGTCGGCGCCGGCTGGATCGGGCTGGAGGTGGCGGCCGCGGCACGGCTGGCCGGGGTGGACGTCACCATCGCCGAAGCGGCGGACCTGCCGCTGCTGCACATCCTGGGCCCGCAGGTCGCCCCTGTCTTCGCCGGCCTGCACCGCGAGCACGGCGTCGACCTGCGGCTCGGGGTCAAGGTCGCCGAGATTACCACCAGCGGAGGGCAGGCGACCGGGGCACGGCTCGACGACGGCACCCGGATCGGCGCGGACGCGGTGATCATCGGAATCGGCGCGGCCCCGCGGACCCGGCTGGCCGAGGAGGCAGGCCTCGACGTGCGCGACGGCGTGGTGACCGACGGGTCGCTGCGCACCTCCGACCCCGCCATCTACGCGGCCGGTGATATCGCCAGCGCGTTTCACCCGTTGCTGGGCATGCATATCCGGGTCGAGCACTGGGCGAACGCGCTGCACCAGCCGCAGACCGCCGCGGCGGCTATGCTCGGCCGCGACGCCGTATATGACCGGGTGCCGTATTTCTACACCGACCAGTACGACCTGGGCATGGAATACGCCGGCTACGCCGGGCCTGGCGGCTACGACCGGGTGGTCTTCCGCGGCGACGCCGGCAAGCGCGAGTTCATAGCGTTCTGGCTGTCCCGCGGCCGCGTACTCGCTGGCATGAACGTGAATATCTGGGACATCAACGACGCGATCCAGGACCTGATCCGGTCCGGCCAGGTGGTCGATCCGGCCCGGCTCGCCGACCCCGCCGTACCGCTCGACGAGGTCGCCGCCACGCATGATCGGAGGTCCTCGTGACAACCGGAACGGGTGTTCCTCCCGCGCTGGCCGCCGCGGACGCGCAGTTTCTCGCCGAGCGGGCGCAGCGCCTGCGGGCTGACAGCATCCGGTGCAGCACCGCCGCCGGGTCCGGCCACCCGGCCTCGGCGTGTCGGCCGCGGACCTGAGGGCGGTGCTGCTGCCCGGCACCTGCGCTACGACTGAGACAACCCCGGCGAGCCCGGCAACGACCGCCTGATCTTCTCCAGGGGCCACGCGTCTGCGCTGCTGTACGCCACGTTCAAGGCGGCCGGGGCGATCACCGATGAGGAGCTGGTCACCGGGTTCCGCCGGTTCGGCTCCCGGCTGCAGGGCCACCCGACCCCGGCGCTGCCCAGGTGGACGTGGCCACCGGATCCCTCGGCCAGGGCCTGCCTTGCGGGGCGGGGATCGCGCTGGCCGGCCGGCCTGGACAAGCTGCACTACCAGGTGTGGGTGCTGTGCCGGGATAGCGAGATGGCCGAGGGATCGATGTGGGAGACCCTGGACAAGGCCGCCTGCTACCAGCTCGGCAACGTGACCGCGATCGTGGAAGTGAACCGGCTCGGCCAGCGCGGGCCACCGGGCTGGAATAGGACTTGGCCGCCTACCGGCGGCGCGCCGAGGCGTTCGGCTGCACCGCCGTCGTCATCGACGGGCACGACATCACCCAGATCG
>JBOHCP010000752.1:0-2893 GCA_050698875.1 Streptosporangiaceae bacterium
CTGATGCATGCACGGCTCGCAGCCCTGCCGCCGCCGACAGCCGCCGACGTCGGGCACTGGCTGCGCACCCGCTGCGAAGGCGGGCCCCGCAGCCGCCCCCGCAACGAGCACACCGTCCGGATGAACTTCAACCGGGTTCACCCGCTGCTGCTGGAATGGGCCGGACACTACGTCCACCTCCGCGAGGTCACCGCCGCCGACGTCACCGCCGCCACCGGGCCCCTGCCCGGCAGCCTGCGCCGGCAGACCCTCACCGCCCTGCGCTCGCTGTTCGGCCACGCCAAGAAGACCGGGACGATCTTCCGCGACCCCACCCGCGGCATCCGCGACGGCCAGCGGCCCCTGATCCTCATCCAGCCACTGCAGCCCGCCGAGATAGACCAGGCCGCATCCGCCGCCGTCACGCCCGCCGCCCGCCTCGCGGTCGCGCTGGCCGCCGTCCACGCCGCCAGGCCCAAGACCATCCGGGAGCTTCACCTCGGCGACGCCGACCTCGGCAACCGGCGGCTGGTCATCGCAGGCAGAGCCCGCCCGCTCGACGACCTGACCGCAAGCCTGCTCCTGGCCTGGCTGCAGCACCGCGGCCGACGCTGGCCCGGCACCGCCAACCCGCACCTGATCATCAACCAGCAGACCGCCATGACCACCCGGGCCGTCAGCGAGAACTGGCTGGCCGGATCATGCCGCGGCCTCACCGCCACCCTCGAACGGCTCCGCGTCGACCGGCAGCTCGAGGAAGCCCTCACATGCGGCCCCGACCCCCTGCACCTCGCCGCCGTGTTCGGCCTCGACGACACCACCGCCATCAAGTACGCAGCTATCGCCCGCCAGCTCCTGGAGACCGCCGCCGAACAGCACCCCCCTCCGGCTCCCGCGAACCCAAGGACCCAGACCGCCCATAGAGCGTGAAGCCCCCTCAGTTCATGCCATGGACCCTTCAGTTCGCGTGAACTCTGGGCATAGCCCCCGGCTCCCACGGAACGGAACGTGACAGTCTCCCGTCATTCCGCTCTTCTCATCCATTCCAGTCGAACGCGCCCGTTAGCTTCCAGTGGATGAACAGGCCGGGCTCTCGATCGATGAGCCCGGTCCACCACTTATGGAACCGTTTATAGGAGCGCAGCCGTTTATACTTTCTGCGAGCCCACCGCGTCAGATAGGTGTTGACGCGGCGGAGGAGCTGGTTCAGCGCTTTGCGGCCGAAAAGGCCGTAATAGCTGATCCAGCCCGCCACGATCGGATTGATCATCGCAGCGAGGTCATCCAGGCTTGTGCCGGTGCGCATGTGCAGCCGCCAGCCGCGGACCATCTGGCCCTTGGCCTTGAGCGCCTCCGGGCTGATCGCGGGCGTGAACGAGGTGAAGATCTGCCCGTTCTTGCCCATGACCTGCCGAGGGCGGAACGCATACCCCAAGAACGTGAACATCACGGTGTCATGCCCGCCGCGACGCATGCTGTCCTTGCAGTAGACGATCTTGGTTTTGCCGGGGTGCAGTTCCAGCCCTAGCTCCGCCATTCTCGCGGCGAGCGCCTCCCGGACTTGCCGGGCCTGGCGCTCGGTTACACAGTGCACCACCGCGTCGTCGGCGTAGCGCTCGAATTCCACCGTCGGGTATTCCCGCTCCAGGAACATGTCGAACGCGTAATGCAGGAACAGGTTCGCCAGTACTGGCGATACCGCAGATCCTTGCGGGGTTCCTTTATCCCGTTCCTGCAAGGCGCCATCGGGCAGCTGCAGCGGCGCTTTCAGCCACCGCTTCACATACAGCAGCACCCATTTGTCGGTAGTGTTGGCCTCCACCGTCCTGACGACGAGATCATGATCCAGGGAGTCGAAGAACTTCCGGATATCAAGATCCAGAACCCAGTCCTTCCGCCAGCACCGTTCGCGGCATTTCCTCAGCGCATCGTGCGCTGACTTCCGCGGCCGGTACCCGTAAGAGTCGGGATGGAAAATCGACTCCGTCCGCGCCTCCAGCCGCAGCGCCACCACAGTCTGCGCGATTCTGTCCGCGACAGTGGGCACCCCGAGAATTCTCGTCCCCCCGCCATTTGGCTTCGGTATTTCCACCGCCTTCACCGGAGGCGGAAAGTAGGTCCCCGACGACATCCGATTCCAGATCCTGTAGAGGTTATTCCTCAGATCTTCCTCGAAGCCGGCCATGGACTGCCCGTCCACCCCCGCTGCACCCTTATTCGCCTTGACCCGCCTGTACGCCTCCCACACCAGCTGCTTCGGTATCGCAAACGACTTATCTTCCGGTCCTGACTTGCTCACGCGTCTCCTCCCGGACAGCCGTCCGGTTGCTCGTGCGAACAAACCTGCAGATGAGCCGGCCCCTTCGCTCCGCTCCCATTACAGGAGCCTCAGCACTACTACGGGCCGGTCCGCCAGCAGATGCCGCGACGGTACTCAACGGCTGACAGTTTCTGCCGCTCGCCGCTCTTCCTCTCGGCCTCCCTCTCGTTATAAGGGGGGGCCAGTATCGGCATCCGCCTTCCCACGTTCCATGCAGAAGCCGCAGACCGGGCTCGCGCCGCCTACACGCCGGACACCGCCTGGCCAGTAAACGGGTATCCGCCAGGCTCATCCCGGACCCATTCAATCGCTCCGGTTTTGATGTCGTCTAAGCTTTTCGACGCTTCATCAGCGGTTCACTCGCGTTCGCCTTCCCGATCCCCATCTGACGCATCATGTGCGCCTTTTCCCCAACGCTCACCACAACAGTCGCTAACTAATGCAGCTTGAGGTGATTTGACATCTCCCCCCGCAGGGCGACGCCGAAGGGCCACTACCCCTTCATCATCTGCACAGCACCGCATCAGAGAGATCTCCTACGGCGACTCCCCTCTGCGTTCGTGGCGCACTTGAATAACGCTCCTTGTTCCACAG
>JBOHCP010000753.1:0-2890 GCA_050698875.1 Streptosporangiaceae bacterium
CGTCCAGGTAGTGCACGGCGACGTGGCCGCGTCCAACGTGCTGGCCGACGAGCGCACCGGCGAGGTGACGGCCATGCTGGACTTCGAGATCGCGGGCGCCGACCTCCGGGTTCAGGACCTCGTCGTCGGGCTGAAGCAGTCGGATGCGCTGGACGCGCCGGACTGGCAGCACCGGGCGGCCGCGCTGGCCCGCGGCTACTGCGGTGACCAGGAACTGACCGAGACCGAGGCGGCGGCGGTGCCCGATCTGCTAGCCGCCAGAGCGACGGGCACCGTCATCTGGCGGGCCGGCCGGTGGCGCCGGGGCCAGGCGAGTCTCGACGACGTAGCCGTCCGGCTGCACCAGCTCGCGGCGGCGGACACGTGGCTCGCCGCGCACGGCAGCGAACTGCGAGACCTGTGTCGCGCTCAAGCTACCCGGCGGTGCGGGGGGTGACCAGGCCAGTCTGGTAGGCGAAGCCCACGAGCTGCGCCCGGTCGCGAGCGCCGAGCTTGATCATTGCCCGGCTGACGTGGGTCTTGCCTGTTGCGGGGCTGACGACCATGGCGTCGGCGATCTCGTCGCCGCTACCGCCGCCGCAGTCGGTCCCTCCCGGACGGGCACTTAGGGCGTCGGCTCCGCGCCGAGGGCGGCGCGGCTCGATCAAGCAATTCACCTGCGGCATCGGCTGTTGCAGTTTTCGCCGTTGATGATGCGTGCGGCCATGGCCCATGGTGGGCGTAGGAGCATTGAGCGGCAGCGGGCCGGACAGGTACCGGCGACATCGCTGGTGTAGACGACGGAACAGGGCCAAGCCGTGCTCTACCGCGCCCGGCATTCGTCCGCTTTGCGCTCAGCTGTTCACGTATCAGCAAATCCGAAGGAGGGCTAGGAATATGACCGAGACCACGATGCGCAGCCGCGCCGACGCTGTCATAACCGTTCACACTTACGAGCCCGTGGCATACGTCGAGCCGGCTGACGGTCCAGCACTGACCAGGATCCGTGTGGGGGAGAGCGTCTCCGGCGACATCACCGGAGACGGCAGAGTGGAGTTCCTGCAAGCCGCCAGCGCAGACGGATCGGCGAGCTTTGTGGGCATCGAGCGGGTTACCGGAACCGTGGCCGGGCGGTATGGCACCTTCTTGCTTCAGGACGCCGGGACCGTTGACGGCAACATCGTCAAAGGGGACCGGTTCGTGATCCAGGGTTCGGGGACCGGGGAGCTGGCCGGGATCCGTGGCGAGGGCGGGTTCCGCGCGAACCTGGGCGAAGGCGCCCAGGTGCACCTGGACTACTGGTTCGAATGACCGGTTCCCTGCGAGTGCAGGCTGCCACGGAGACCGCCCAGGCGTCGGCTGTCCTGAGCGGTCCGGTGACACTGGTGCTGTCCCGTGAGGCCGGGAACGGGCACGAGCTGCAGTTTGAGGAAGTGCTGCGCAGGCTGGCGGCGGTGGTACGCCGCCAGCCAGGCCACCTGGCTGTCGCGGTGCTGACGCCGTCGCCGGGCGGTCCTCGGATCTACACGATCGTGTCTCATTTTGCGAACCGCCCGGACGCGGATGCCTGGCTGTCCAGCCAGACGCGTGCGCAGCTAGTCGCCGAGGCGAGCCTGCACCGCTCGGGAGACCTGGAGACGCGGTATGTGTCCGGCCTGGAAGGCTGGCTGGTTCAGCCCGGCAGCCGTGCGCTCGTCGCGCCCGCCCGCTGGCGGACCATCGTGGTGTCCGCCGTTGGGTTGCTGCCCCTGCTCGAGGCGGTCAGCTACTTGCTTGCCCCTCGGCTGGCAGGGCTTCCGGTCTGGGTCCGCCCGCTGATCTCCGTCCTTGTCGTCATTCCGCTCATGCAGTACGTCGTGATGCCCGCGCTGAGCAGGACCGGCCAGCGCTATCTCTACCCAGCGCGCGCCAGCGAGCCGGACAGCGGTGTGTCATGAGCGAATCGGCGACGTCACTCGCGGGCAAGACGGCGCTGGTGACCGGCACCGCGACCGGGATCGGCAAGGCGATAGCCGTGGCGCTCGCGGCCAACGGCGCCCAGGTAGCCGTCAACCACAACCACACTCCGGAGTCCGCGGCGAAGGTCGTCGCCGACATCGAGGCGGCCGCCGGCACCGCGATGGCACTCGGTGCCGACGTCAGCAGCAGGGCCGAGTATCAGGCCATGGTGGAGCGACTGCTCGCAGCCTGGGGCCGGTGGGACATCCTCGTCAACAATGCGGCTGTTGCGGTCGTAACTGGTCAGGTGCCGGACGTTGGCCGGCCGGCGATCAGGTCGGCGCGGGCATCCAGGGATGGCCTTCGGTGAGCATGACGAGGGCGTCGAAGAAGCAGGTGCCGTGCTTGGCAGCTGTGGACAGGTAGCTGCGGATCGCGCAGAACTGGCGGGCTCCGGTCTGGGTCCGCAGGCATCCGGATACTTTCTGTTTCACCTTGATCATGCGGATGTCGCGCTCGGAGCCGTTGTTGTCCGGCGGCACCCGCCAGTCCGTGGTGAAGCGCAGGTAGTCGTCCTGCCGGTCGAGCAGGCGCCGTGCCAGCGCGTTGTGCTTCTTCATCAGCTTGCCGGACCGCCGGGCGGTCTGGGTTTTCCCGGTCAGGGCGGCGGAGTGGTAGCGGGTGACCTGCTCAGCCAGGGCGACCGGATCCGCGGCGTCCAGGCTGGCGGCGATCGCCTCGGCGGCCAGGCCCTGCATCGCCACGAGGGCCCCGGCGGCCTGGGTGGCCCAGCACCATTCGCCGGCGGGCGCCTGGCCGGCGACGGCCTGAAGCTCCCGGAGGGCGTGGGCGCAGCACAGCTGGTGATCGGGGGCGGTGCAGGTGTCGTACGGCGCCCGGGCGTCGTGGACGGCGACGCCGGTGAACGACGGCAGTACGCCCATCGCCTTCATGGCCTCCTTCCCGCGCCGGG
>JBOHCP010000754.1:0-2889 GCA_050698875.1 Streptosporangiaceae bacterium
GCTGGTCATCGCCGGGAAGGAGTACGGGTCCGGGTCATCGCGGGACTGGGCGGCCAAGGGCACCGCGCTGCTCGGCGTGCGGGCCGTGCTCGCCGTCTCGTTCGAGCGGATCCACCGGTCCAACCTGATCGGCATGGGCGTGCTCCCGCTCCAGTTCCCCGGCGGCGAGGACGCCGCGTCGCTGGGCCTGACCGGCGAAGAGACCTACGCGGTCCGCGGCCTGGCCGGCGCGGCGGAGATGCCGCGCACGGTCATCGTCACCGCCGCCGGGCCCGCAGGGGCCCGCGAGTTCCCCGCCACGGTGCGGATCGACACCCCCGCCGAGGCGGCCTACTACCGGAACGGGGGCATCCTGCCCTACGTGCTGCGTCAGCTGGCCGCCAAAGGCCTGGCAGAAACCCCGCCCGCGGGCGGCGACGCCGGGGCGGAAACGTGACCAGGCAGTCAGCCCGCGCCGAGATGAACGATGAGCTGCAGCAGGAACTCCGGGACCTGCTGTGCCTCGCCGTCGCCGGCGACCACACCCGCTGGGTTCTATCCGGAGAAGGAACGGCCGAGCTGACCGAGTGGCTGCGCGAGGCCATCGCGGAGTGGCGAGCCTGGGCCGACCTGGTCGCTGGGCTTCTCGTTGCCCGTGGGGTGGCACCAGGCGGGCGCGTCCGCTCGCTCGCGAAGGACCTGCCGCGGAACTGGGTTCCGCCCGGCTGGCTCAGCCCCGACGAGACGCGGAAGCTCATGGCCGGCCGGCTAACCAAGGTCTGCGAGTGGGCCCGGTACCGCCGGTCACAAGCCGCCGAGGCGAGCACGCGGCGGCTGCTGGACACCGTGTGCGCCGGCATGGAGGCACAACTGGCGCGCCTGGCCGCGCTGACGGCCTAGCCACCGTCGTAGACCAAGCGGCCAGCGGTGTCGCGGCGCACGCCATCGGTCAGCCGGTGCGGCACCAGCCTGCCGTCATGACCCAGGTGCCACACGGCGGCCTCGCACAGCAGCACGGCGGCGTCAGCGATCAGCCTCCGGTGGCAGCGCCACCACAGCGTCTCCGCGCACATCACGGCAGTGACCTGCCGGGTCGCCTCGGCGGCCAGCCCGGCCAGCGCCTCGCCGAACACGTCGCCGGCCATGTAATCGGCGTAGCCGCGGAAGGAAGCATGGCGCAGCGCGACGTTCGGCGAGTCCGCCGCGGGGCGGCGAAAGCCGCCCAGCCGCGGGTCCCACCGGTAGCCGACCCCGGCGCCGGGCAGCCACGCGTGCATCTCCGCGCGGCCGAACTGAGGGGACCGGCGGCTGCCCGGCGCGCTGCGCACGTCGACCACCAGCGCGACGCCCGCTCCCTGCACGAGCCGCGTGAACTCCTCACGCGTAGCCGTGCCATGACCGACGGTCAGCAGCCGGAGGGCTTCCGGGGCAGGTGTGGCCGTAGGCGGGCAATAGCCCTGCGGGCTAGCCCTGCTCCCGTCCACATTCAAGCGCCTCCGAGCGGCCTCGCGCCCACCACCAGCGGCATGCCGCAGCTCGTGCCTGCCGCTCGCCGGCCGGCCGGGCCGCAAGCTCATGCTCCACGAGCCTGCGGTCAAAACGGGACGTGAAACGCGGCCCGGCGAGCGTCCACACCGTCAGGCTCCGCTGCCAGTCCCAGTCCACGGCGAATCCGGCAGGATCCCACCACACCATCGTCATCCGGCGCTCCCTGTGCGAGTGTCCTCACGGCAAACGGCGCCGGCTGGCTCTCTCCTCGACGCGGCGACTGTGCTCGCGTGCGCCCAGTCGCCGCTGCTGCTGGCTGTGTTTTCAGACCTCACCGGCGACGGTACGGCCCGCGCCGCGTTCGGCGCGTTCTTCGACGGAGTCGGAGCTCTCTGGGTAGCCGTCATCGACTGGGTCATCAGCGCCGCAAGGTTCCCGGCCGCGTTCGCCATGATGGCGGCCTCATTCGCGGTGGCCGCGGTCATGATCGCCTTGGCCCGATGCCCGCAATGATTACTGCCGTCGCTCTTCTTCAAGTGCGTCCAGCGCCACCGTGGAGTGCGCGAAGGCACCGCCCGCGCGCATCTCGGCCGCGACCCAGATGGCTTCCATGATCTCCTCGTCGCTCGCTCCGGACCGGCGGGCAAGCTTGGTGTGGCCCCGGATGCAGTACGGGCACTGGGTGACGTGCGCCGCAGCCACGGCGATCAGCTGCTTGGTCTTGGCTGGCAGGGCTCCGTCGGCAAACACCTGCTTGCTGAAGGCGTCGAACGCCTGATGGATCGCCGGAGCGAGCTCGCGGCGGCGGTCACCGATTTCGCGGGTAGCGAGCGGATAAACCACGCTGGGCATGACCAGTTCCTTTCCCCGCCGCTGTCCCGTGCGGGTTCTGCGTGCCGGGACTGTGCCGGCGGATAGCTGCGGACTGATTCCAGCCTGCCCCGGCGAGGTTGCAGATTGCCTGCGCCTGCCTCACCTGCGTGGCGGGGCGTCCACAGGCACTGTCTTCCCGGCCAGCGCACGTTCACGCGCGATGACACCAGGCCGACGGATGCCTTACGGACTCCCAAGTTCAGCCGCCTCCAGCACTCCGGCCACGTCGGCGATCTCCGCGCCGCCGTCCGCGGCCGGCCAGCGCCAGCGGATCTCCACCCTGCGTCCCGCGTCCGCGGCGCTGAGCCGTACCTCGAGTCGGTACCGCAGCGGCTCGGCTGGCCGGCCGCGGATCGCGGGGCCCGGTTCACGGTTAGTCATCCCCATCGTCGGCACAGGCCGAGCTATGCTGACCGACAGAGTGCTAGTGCAGGCCCGCATAAGTCCTTGAGGGGTTCGGTTTGGCTGGTCACGGGTTGTCACGCGGCCTGCGGGAGAGCCCGGGTGGCAGCCGGCCCGGAGGTGGTTGGGGCTGGGTGCCGGGCGAGG
>JBOHCP010000755.1:0-2885 GCA_050698875.1 Streptosporangiaceae bacterium
GCGCAGTGCGGATCCGGCGCAGCGCGCTGGAGCAGTGGCTTGCCGGTCTCGAAGACACCCCGAAGGAGCACTCCGCATGAACAGCTACCAGGTACGGATCTGGGACGTCCGCAAGATCGGCGACACCGCCCGCGGACGCCACCGGGTCCGCTGGTCGGTGGACGGCCGCGAGCACTGCAAGTCGTTCCCCGCCAGGGCGCACGCCGACGCGTTCGCGGCCACCCTGAGACAAGCCGCCCGCGACGGCACCGCATTCGACGCCGCCACCGGCGTGCCCGCCAGGGCCGGGGCGGCCGGTCAGGCGTGCACCTGGTATGAGCACGCCCGTAGCTACGCGGACATGAAGTGGCCTGAGCTGGCGCCTAAGTCCCGCCGCTCTGTCGCGGAGGCGCTTACCACCATCACCGTCGCGCTGACCGCCGGGGACGACGGCGGGCCCGGCGCGGAGGTGACGCGGCGGGCGCTGTTCGGGTACGCGTTCAACCGCGCCAGCGCCAGCCGGCCTGTCCCCGCTGAGATCGCCGCGGTGCTGGCCCGGGTAGCGGCAGCGTCCCCGCCGCTGGCGGCGCTGGACGACCTGGCCCTCGTCCGGACTGTCCTGGCCGCATGTGCCCGCACCCTGGACGGCAGGCCCGCCGGGGCGGCCACCGCCCGGCGCAAGCGGGCGGTGTTCCACAATGCTCTCGGCTACGCCGTCGAGGTCGGCCTGCTGGCCGCCAACCCGGCCGGGAAGATCCGCCGGAGCACCGCCCGGGTCGCGGAGGCCGTCGACCGCCGGGTTGTCGTCAGCCCCGCGCAAGCCGCGGCGCTCCTGGCGGCGGTGCGGGCGCAGGGTGACCGGGGCGAGCACCTGGAGGCGTTCTTCGGCTGCCTGTACTACGCCGCGCTGCGGCCGTCGGAGGCCGTCGCGCTCCGCGACGCCGACCTTGTGCTGCCGGACGGGGGCTGGGGCCGCATCGACCTGGCCGCTTCCGAGCCCCGCGCCGGGACCGAATGGACCGACACCGGCGCCGTACGCCAGGCCCGCGGCCTCAAGCACCGCGCCCGGGCCGAGACCCGCAGCATCCCGATCCCGCCCGCCCTGGTCGAGCTGCTCCGCCATCACCTCAAGCGCTACGGCAGCGGAACCGCCGGCCGGATGTTCCGCACCGCCCGCGGCGGCCCGGTTCAGGACACCGGCTACGGCGAGGTCTGGCAGCGCGCCAGGGCCGCGGCGCTCACCCCGGCCCAGGCAGCGTCCCCGTTAGCCCGCCGCCCTTATGACCTGCGCCATGCGGCGGTGTCGCTGTGGCTGAACGCCGGCGTTCCCGTCGCCGAGGTCGCCCGGCGCGCCGGGCATGGCGTCGCGGTCCTGCTCAAGGTCTACGCCAACTGCGTCGACGGGCAGAGCCCGGCCGCCAACCACCGCATCAGCGACGCCCTCGAAGGTGATCGCGGCACGAAATCCAGCGGCGGCTCGGTCATGCCCGCCCCGGCGAGGTCCGCTGGCACCGCCACCCCTACCCCGACTCAGGAGATGGCCAGGCCACCCGCGACGCCATCGAGACCGTGCTCACGGCGGCCGAACCCGGGCCCGAGCATGCAGCAGCCGCCCGTTGACTTTGCTGACGAAAAAGTTGACGAGTCCCATGCCGGGCCTCGGGCAGTATAGGAGTTGTCGCTGGTCAGAGGCCATGAACGGGTGGGTGCCGGGACCGCGTATGCCGCCACCAGGGCAACCACCTCAGTCCAGCCCGTGCCGAGGATCCGGCCACGCTATCCGGCCTGCCGCTAGAGCTGCGCCGTAGCTCGGCACGACATCCCGGACTCGGATGCGCAGCCACACGATCGCCCGGCCCAGGCGCGGCGACCTTCTACCACGGCCCAGCCGGAGATACCCAGCGCGACCACCCCGTCAAGCCACCAGGCACGAAACAGCGTGTTGGCCGCCAGCCCGGCGAAGACTGCCATTGCGAGGTAGGCGCGTAGGAGGTTCTGTGCTCCCTCCCCGGCGGTCGCTGATGATCCCAGCCGTGCCCCGATGCGCCGCTTCGCTACGCCAAGCCCGGGCTCGAGAACGGCTGTGCCCGCGGTCAGGACCAGCCCGGCGATGCTGGTCTCGGCACGGTCACCGCCCGCCAGCGCCAGGACCGCCTCGACGGCGATGTAAGGAGCCGAGCAGGAAGAAGCTCACCGCCACGAGCTGCTGCGCCCGCCGCTCCGACGTTGCGCTCGCTAGCCGGGATCCGGTGAGCCGCCAGATAACGATGACGCTAGCTATGGCCTCGATACCGCTGTCCAGCCCGAACCCGAGAAGTGCCACCGACCCGGCGATCACGGCGGCGACGATCGCAACGCCGCCTTCAATGCCCATCCAGGCCAGGGTCAGCCAGGACAGCAGCCGAGCCAGCCGGGCGAGCCGGAGCCACTGAGGCGATCCCGCCGGTGCCCGGCGGACTGGCGGTCATGCCAGAACTCCGGCCGGCAGGTTCAGTGCACGCCCAAGGACGTCCAGCCGTTCGGGGACGACCCGGTACCAGATCCACCGGCCGCGCTTCTCGCCAGTGATCAGTCCCGCTTCTGTGAGCACCTTCAGGTGATGACTCACGGTCGGCTGGGACTTGCCCAGCGGCTCGACCAGCGCGCAGGCGCAGACCTCCGGCCGGGCAGCGATCATGCTCAGCAGCCGCAGCCGCCCGGGATCAGCAAGCGCTGAGAACCCGCTGGCCAGTGCGGCTGACTCCGCCTCGGTCAGGGGAGCCGTCAGCACGGCGCACGCCGGGTCAAGCGCAGTCTGCACTGGCATGTCTCCGCCTCGATCTATTGACATCCTTCGATACAAGGCTACATGATGCATAGACGCTCTTCAATACGTCAGGGAGGCCAGCATGCCGCGACTGCAACTG
>JBOHCP010000756.1:0-2883 GCA_050698875.1 Streptosporangiaceae bacterium
TGTCGCTTGCCACCATGATGGGACCAGGGCGTTGCCACGAGGAAGGGACCGCCTTGGGTCATGACTGAGCATGGTGGTCTCCGTTCTTGTGGTCAGCCCGGCGCGCTGCGGCCGGGCTGGTGGTGTGATTCATCGGGGCTTGGTTTCATCCGCGTAGCCGTCGGTGCTCGGCGACGCGGCAGGCGGGTGAGCAGTACCGGCGGGGCTGGCCGCGGCTGGTGAGCGCGACGTGGAAGTGCCGGGAGCAGAAGAACCGCTGGCAGGCCCTGATGATGCAGGCGGGGTGCTCGGGGCACATGCCGGCTGGCGGGTCCGGGCTGTAACGATATTCACTGTCGCGTGGCACGGGATGCCTCCGTCGGCAGGCCGGGCTTTTGGCGGCGGCGGAAGGACTCGCCCTCGATGATCAGCTCGTAGCAGGTGGAGGTGAGCCGGTCGACTGCGGACTGGGCCAGCAGCGGGCCGGCCATCACCGGCAGCCACTCCCCGGCGGTCCGGTTGGAGGTGACGATGGTGGCTGCCTTGCGGTGCCGCTCGACGCAGATCTGGTAGAAGTCGGCGGTCTCGGTGGCATCCAGCGGCTGGAGCGCGAGGTCGTCGGCTTATCTGGCGTTGATCATCAGCGATGGACTGTTCCTGCAGGTAGTGACGCTGCGGACGCGTCCGCAGCGTGCGTGATGTCGTTAGCTGCTGGCACCGCGCTGCTGTAGCAAACGGCGGAGCCGTAGTAGCTGTCCGTGAGCTGCTGCGAGCTGTTCTTCAAGATCAGCGACAGCGCTCCGGCGAGCGGCACGTTCCTCGCGCAGCTTGACGGTGAGGCTGTGCACGAGGTCGCTGTCGTCGCCCGTGGCGGGCGGCCGCGGATCCGGGAGGCGGGCGGCGGTTTCCCGGGCGCGTAGCTTCTCGATGCGCTGGCGCAGGCCGGTGTTGGCGTAGAGGAAGTCGATGCTGACGCCGGCTGTGCGGGCGACCGACCTGAAGTTGATCTGCTCGTTGTCCTTGATGAGCTGGCGGATCCCGGTGTCTGCGCGGGCGACCGCGGCCTGACGCTTGGACTGGGCCGCGAGGCGCAGAGCGGCAGAGCGCCGCTGGCTGGCGGTGAGGCTGTTACCGGTCATGACGGGCTCGGCCTGCTGGTGATGGTGACGCGCACGGGGCCGCTGTCCTGATATCCGGGCCGGCCGAAGACGCCAGCTCCGCGGATGATGGCCGAGTCGCCGGCCTGGGCTTGCAGGGCCGCGATCTCCAGGCGCATGCTGCGGACCTCGGCTAGCCGCTGTTCCAGCCAGATGTTGCTGTCGCTCATCGGCTCGCTGTATCGGGCCAGGTGCTGGGCCTTGCGGTGCTCGATCAGCTGCTCGGTCTCGGCCAGCTGGCGGCGGATCTCGGGTAGGTAGCTGCTGTCGGTGGCGAAATGGTCGCAACCGTGGCAGGCATTGCCCTTGTCGCAGGACCGGGCCGGGGGCAGCAGGCAGTATCCGTTGGGCAGGACCCGGCCAGTGCGCCGGTCCAGCTGGAGCAGGTCGAGCATGTCGCGGCGGTCCATTCCGGCCGGCCGCCCGTCACGGCCGATCTTGACCATCGCCAGGAACTCGCGCTCAGCGGTGCTGGCCAGGGTCGCGGCATACCGCATCGTCATCTCGGGTGAGATGTGTTTGACCGAGGTAGCGCTGCACCACGTGGATCGGGGCGCCGGCGTTGAGCAAGGTCGTGGCCTTGGTGTGGCGCAGCCGGTGGCTGCGGGAGTACGAAAGCGGCCGCCCGGCGCTGTCGCGCAGCCCGGCCACATCGCTGAGCTGGCGGAGCACCAGGTCATAGTGGCTGGTCTCCCAGGCCCGGGTGACCTTCCGGTTCCCGGTCAGGCGGGGGAACAGATACCGGGCCGAGCCGGCCGGCCCCAGTTCCCGCCGCTGGCGGACGTAGTCCTGCTGCTCGCCGATGATCTGGACGACATCGGCGCCGACCAGGATCGTCAGCGGCGCGCCGTCGACCTTGGTCTGCTGGTAGCGCAGCCGTGCCACCATCCCCCCTCCAGCAACCGTGGCCGGATCGACGCCGGGGATGGCGGTGAGCGGCTCGAAGTCCATCAGCAGCACTTCGGCGGCCCGCCGTCCGGTGAGCGCCTGGACCAGCCAGGCCCGCATCATCGCGGGCTGCCCGAGCCCGGCGACCTGGATGTCGCGGCCGCCCGCGGTGATGGTCATGGCCTGGTCGCGGGGCAGGCCGAGCAGGTCAATGTGGCTGAGCATGCGGGACAGGTCAGCATCGCCGATGTAGTTACGCTCGTCGGCCTGCCGGATCACCCGGCCGGTCCGGCATTCCTCGACGCGGTAGAGCCGGGCATGGCTGTCAGTGAGCTGCAGCCACCTGTCGTCCCCGGTCGCCTTGGCGACGTCGGCCCGGTAGTCATGGTGCGCCGGGATAAACCGGCATTGAGGTGGGAATGAGAGAGTCCTACACCGAAGGAGTAGCGACCCACGGTGGCCGCGAGCCGTGCGTCGGCGTCCGTGAGGGCGCAGGCGAAGCGTCGGTAGCGGTACGTGCGGGCTGGGATGTTGAGCCGCGAAATGGGGTTAGTCCGGGGTGCCGACGCCGTCATGACAGGCGGAAGGCAATACCGTCGGCGGCGCTAGCGCGAGCCGTCGTCGGGCCCCGCGCGGTCGGAGAACCTGTGCACGTACGGAACCTCAGTGCGCGAGAACCGGGAGGTCCCGCGGTCGCCCGCCGGGATGGTGTGGGAGGCGGGCGTCATGCCAGCTGACCGCCGGAACGACGAGCCGTTCGGGGAAGGCCGATGCCGTAAGCCCGAGATGCACGGCCGCGGGAAGTCGGACATCTCCGTAGTACCTGCGAAGCTGCCGAACAATGCCGGTTCGCTGGCGG
>JBOHCP010000757.1:0-2875 GCA_050698875.1 Streptosporangiaceae bacterium
GTGTCCACGGTGTGCACCGCATCGCGGTACCGGCCCTCGAACCGGTCGGAGTCCAGCAGGGCCATGAACAACTGGAAATCCTCCTCCTTCCCGGAGTGCGGCGTCGCGGTCATCAGCAGGAGGTGCCGCGTGTGACGCCCCAGCAGCTGGCCGAGCTGGTAGCGCTTGGTGGTGTGCAGCTCCGGGCCGAAGTAGTGCGCTGCCATCCGGTGCGCCTCGTCGACCACCACCAGGTCCCAGTCGCAGCGGTCCAGCTGGGCTCTCAGGTCGTCGGAGCGGGACAGCTGGTCCATCCGGGCGATCAGCAGCGGGAACCGGGTGAATACGTTGCCGTCGATCGTCGAGTCGGCCAGCTGGCGGGTCAGGATCTCAAACCGCAGCCCGAACTTGTCCGCGAGTTCTTCCTGCCACTGGTCGACCAGGCTGGCCGGGGCGACGATCAGGCACCGTTCCAGGTCCCCGCGCAGCATCAGCTCCTTCACGTACAGCCCTGCCATGATCGTCTTGCCGGCGCCTGGGTCGTCGGCCAGCAGGAACCGCAGCGGCGTGCGTTCCAGCAGTTCCCCGTATACCGCTTCGATCTGATGCGGCAGCGGCTCCAGGTCGCTGGTGTGCACCGCCAGCATCGGATCGAACCGGGCCGCCATCCGGATCCGCAGTGCCTCCGCGGCCAATTTGAACAGCGCGCCATCGGCCGTGAAGTCGTTCGCTGCGGCTGCCTGGCGGAGCGTCAGCCGCGGCTCGTGATCGCGGTACAGCAGCCGCTCATCCAGACGGCCATCCTCCGTGCGGTAGGTCAGCTGCAAGGCGTTCGAGCCAATCCAGCGCACCGCGACGACGGTCACAGCAGTGTCGCCGGTGATTCCGCCGACCAGCGCGCCAGGAGTTACGTCCTCCAGCCGGACGCCCATGCTCCTCCTACTCATCGCCCGAACCGGTTTCGGCACGAACTTGCGTTGGCGGTCACGTGATCCGTTTCCAGACTGTAGACGCGCCAGCTGACAAGCACGCTTACATCCGTGACTGATCACATTGCCGACGCCCAGGTAGATTCACCAACGCAGCCAAGTTACGCGCTCGCGGTGGTTTCGAGCTGTGTGACCAGGTCCCGAAGGCTGGCTATGATCTGGCCGAGACCACGCTTTCTTTGATAAGCACGGCGATAACACTGGCACATGAGCCTGACGATTCCGGGCAACCGCAGGTACCGCCGCCCCGGAGAGCGCCAAAGCTACCGAGTCGGGTGTCTACGGTGCCTGCGTCACGTTGAACCACCAGTCACGCGGCAGCTCCATCCGACGCATCAGGGCAAGGGCGTTGCCGCTCAGGTAATGGATGTCAACCAGCCGCGCACGCCGCCCGAGTAGCTCAAGCGCGCGCCTGGATACCTCCAGCCCTGCGTCGACGCCATTGAACACGGCGCTCCAAAGCGCGACTCTGTCCGGCGTCTTGACCAGCAGTGACTGGACATCGCTTGGGAACTCCGGCAACTGCCAGCCCGAGATAATCGCGTGCCACTCGGCGTGGGCGGAGCCGGAGTAGATGGCGTAGGAGCCGTGTGCCTGAAGCGCCTGCTCAAAGACGCGAGCTCGCGCCGTGTAGCCGGGCAGTTCATCGGCGCCACACGACCAGCGCCTGCCGCCCTCGGCCGAGACGAGCTTGAGGCCGAGCGCAGTGGCCTGCTGCCGGACCATCGCGACCGTCTCGCCGTGGTCGCCGGGCTTCACGCCGAGCAGCTTCGACGTCTCTTGCACGGCACGAGCGCTCCGCATGCGCATCAGCAGGAACCGTGCGACTCGCCGCTCCGCGCCGATGCCCGGCTCCAGCAGCCACCAGGCTTGGGACCCCGCTTCGAGCGCCGACCGTGCCAGGCAGTTAGCGACGTACGGTGTGGGTTCGACGGCCAGCGCGCCGCTCAGCGCCTGCAGGCACTGCAGGATCGCTTCCAGCAGAAACGCCGCCGCGGCGTAAGTCGTGCGGACTGGCTCGTCTCCCCAGGGGCCGCTCGGACCTTGCACAACCGTTGCCCGTTCGCGAGCGGCCCCGGATTGCCAGCCGGGAACCCACTCGGTGCCAGGAAACCAGCTGCTGATCGCATCCGCAGCTTCGTTCAGGTATCGCGCCATCTCAGCGGCGTCGCTGTCGCGCAGACCGGTCACGCGTCAATCATGCGTCACTCAGGCGGCAGCCCCTGCGACTGCGGCTTCCGGTCTGCTGCGGACAGCGCTGCCTGAATCGCGCGGCCGAAGTTCACTCGCACGTCGGCACGCAGAATTGGCGACGGCACCAGCAGGAGCCCCCTCCCGCCGGTGATACGTGATCGTCACTGTCGGTCACACCGGCTACGGTGATCACCATGACAGGAGGTGAGCAGTTGGCGGCAGCGGCACTGGCGCCGCTGCTCGACCCCTACTGCGAGCTCAGGCCGCGGTTCCTCGGCCTGACCGACGCCAACGCGGTGCTGAGCAGCGTGGATAACGACTGCCGCAACGGCTGGCGGTCCCGCCTGCTGCGCATGACGGACAGCGGAACCGCCTGGCTGTATGCCCCGGACCAGGTGTACAGGGAGATCTACGGGCGCCTGCCGCGGATGGCGAGTTTCAGCCCGGTGCCGCTCGACGATCTGCTGCGGCGCTTTGAGACCGCGTACCTGCCGGCGTTGCGATTCGTCACCATGTCAGGCGAGCAGTCGGACGACCCGCAGGTGCTCGCCATTACCGATCCGGACGACGTGCCGCTGGGCCAACTCGCCAAGCTCATCGCGCCGTGCATTGTCTTCTCAGACCTGTTTCCACGAGTAGAACGGCGACACGCCGCTGAGAATGTATGAGATTGCACTGTACTGCTGGGATTATCGAGCGTGATGGTGGTGGAT
>JBOHCP010000758.1:0-2862 GCA_050698875.1 Streptosporangiaceae bacterium
GGCCCGGACCAGGCCGATGATCCGCGCGTCCAGGCCCTCGACCGCGGTCGGCGCGAGCGGCAGCAGCGCCGGCGCGGCGTCGGCGGCGTCGGCGAGGCTGTCGTAGCCGAGCACGACGAGCGCGGTGTGCGGCGGCGCCGGGACCAGCCGCAGCGTCGCCTGCGTGGTGATCGCGCAGGTGCCCTCGGTGCCAACCAGCGCGGCGGCCACGTCAAAGCCGCGCTCGGGCAGCAGGTGCTCGAGCGAGTAGCCAGACACCTGGCGTCCGAACCGGCCGAGCTCGGTGCGGATCGTGCCGAGGTAGCGGGCAGTCACGGCGTGCAGGGCGGCGAGGATCGGCTCTTCGGCCGGGCGTGCCGTGGCGGTGTCGAGGCACTGGCCGCCGCCGGTCAGCACCGTGAGCGCGAGCACGTTGTCCGCCGTGCGTCCGTAGCGCAGCGCGCGTGAGCCGCACGCGTTGTTGCCGATCATGCCGCCGATGGTGCACCTGCTGTGCGTCGACGGGTCCGGACCGAAGCGCAGGCCGTGGCCGGCCGCGGCGCGCTGCAGGTCGTCAAGCACCACACCCGGCTCGACCGTCGCGCTCCGCGCGTCCGGATCCACGGCCAGCACCCGGTGCAGGTGCCGGGACACGTCAACCACCACGCCGGACCCCACCGCGTTCCCCGCGATCGACGTGCCGGCTCCTCGCATGGTCAGCGGCACGCCGTGATCGCGGCACGCCTGCAGCGCAACGGCGATCTCCTCCGCGGCTCGGGGAAACGCCACCGCGGTCGGGACCACGCGGTAGAGGGACGCGTCGCTGGAATACTCCGCCAGCCTGCGCGGCGCGATGTCCACCTCGGTGACGCCGCGGGACCTCAGGTCCCTGACGACGTCGGGCTCACCGCGCGACACGCCTCAGTCTCTCACGCGGCCAGCCGGCGCCCCTGCGGCCACCCGACGCCGTATTAATGACCACAAAGCAGGGAACGTGGTCACTCGCTCCACGGCCCTGCGGATGGCCGCCGCCGTGCTGGTACCAGCCCGCCGACACGGCGCCGTCCGACGTCACCGGGAAAGCCGCCGGGCCGGAACCTACGATGGGGAGATGGAGCAGGCTTCGCCGCGTCCGCCCGAACCGCCGCGCCCGGCTATCCTCACCGTCGATGATGATCCCGACGTGTCCCGCGCGGTAGCCAGGGACCTGCGCCGCCAGTACGGCGAGCGGCACCGGATCGTCCGGGCCGAGTCGGGCGAAGCCGCGCTCGACGCTCTGCGGCAGATGAAGCTGCGCGGTGATCTCGTCGCGGTGATCCTGGCCGATTACCGGATGCCGCAGCTCAACGGGATCGAGTTCCTCGAGAAAGCCATCGAGGTCTACCCGGGCGCCCGGCGTGCCCTGCTCACCGCTTACGCGGACACGGGTGCGGCGATCGACGCGATCAACGTGGTTGACCTGGACTACTACCTGCTCAAGCCGTGGGATCCGCCCGAGGAGAAGCTCTACCCGGTCATCGACGAGCTGCTGGCATCCTGGCTGTCCTCAGACCACCGGCCCGTCCCGGAAACCAAGCTGATCGGGCACCGGTGGTCCGCGCGCTCGTCCGAGGTCCGTGAGTTCCTCGCCCGCAACCAGGTCCCCTACCGCTGGTACGGCAGCGACGAGCCTGAAGGCCGCCGGCTGCTCGATGCCGCGGGGATGGATGGCCAGCGGCTGCCGGTGGTGATCACGCCGGACGGCGGCGCGCTGGTCGAGCCGTCCGACGCCGAACTGGCGGGCAGGGTCGGGCTCGCGACGACGCCGTCCTCGAAGTTCTATGACCTGATCGTGATCGGCGGCGGCCCGGCCGGGCTGGGCGCCGCCCTGTACGGGGCGTCCGAGGGCCTGCGGACCGTGCTGGTGGAGCGCACCGCAACCGGCGGCCAGGCCGGGCAGAGCTCCCGGATCGAGAACTACCTCGGCTTCCCTGACGGAGTGTCCGGCGCTCAGCTGACCGAGCGGGCCAGGCGGCAGGCGGCCAGGTTCGGGGCGGAGATCCTCACCACCCGGCAGGTCACCAGCGTCGAGATCAAGGGGGCGGCGCGGGTTGTCCGGTTTGCCGACGGCACGGCGATCGCGGCGCACACCGTGATCTTGTCGACCGGCGTTACCTACCGGCAGCTCAGGGGACCCGGGCTAGCCGACCTCACCGGCCGGGGCGTCTACTACGGGTCGGCGCTGACCGAGGCAACCAGCTGCTCGGGTCAGGACATCTTCATCGTCGGCGGCGCCAACTCGGCTGGCCAGGCCGCCGTGTATCTCGCCAAGCACGCCAGGTCGGTGACGATCCTGGTGCGCGATCCGTCGCTGACCAAGTCGATGTCGCACTACCTGATCGAGCAGGTAGACAGCTCCCCGAACATTTCCGTCCGGATCTGCACCGAGGTCGTGGCGGCGGAGGGCACCGACCACCTCGAGCGGCTCACGCTGCGGGACGCCAGCACCGGCGCGACCGAGACGGTCGACGCGCAGTACCTGTTCGTCTTCATCGGCGCGGCTCCGCTGACCGAGTGGCTCGATGGGGTGCTGATCCGCGACGACCACGGCTTCGTGCTGGCCGGTCCCGACCTTCTCGCGGCCGGCGACCGGCCGCCCGGCTGGCCGCTGGATCGGGCGCCTTATCACCTGGAATCCAGCGTGCCCGGCATCTTCGTGGCCGGCGATGTGCGCGCCGAGTCCGCCAAGCGGGTGGCGTCCGCCGTCGGGGAGGGCGCCATGGCCGTCATGCTGGTGCACCGGTACCTGGAGAAGCTGTGAGCTCGCCGGCTCCTCAGCCGGAGGGACGACGCCCTGCAGCCCCCGGAATCGCCGAGCCGGACGGACCGGCCGCCGGCGCCGCC
>JBOHCP010000759.1:0-2857 GCA_050698875.1 Streptosporangiaceae bacterium
ATGCAGAAGTTCAAGCGATTGCGAAACCGGCCCGACAAGGCATGGGCCTGGTTGCAAGGGGTCCGCAGACGGGAGCCAAAGCTCTTCGTTCACTGGTACCTCATCGCACGCACCTCCAGCCGGTCTGTGGGAGCCGTATGACGCGAGAGTGTCACGTACGGTTCTGCGAGAGCGGGAGGGGGAGGTTCCCTCCCGCCACTCACCAAATCCCCTTGTCCGGGGTGCTGACGCTGTTGACAGAGGCGGAAGGCCACATCGCCAGCAGCGCTTTCGCGAGTTGCTGGCGGACCCCGCGCGGTCGAAGACCCTGTGCATGTACGGAATCTCCATGCGCGAGAACCGGGAGGTCCCGCGCCCGCCCGCCTGGGTGATCACCAGGCGGGCCGCTCAGGGAACGCCCAGGCGGTACGCCTGAGATGAACGAGCGCGGGAAGTCGGACAGGCCCGTAGTACCTGCGAAGCCGCTGAACAAGGCCGCTTCTGCGGCTGCGGAGGTGGTGGAGGGAAGGGGCCTGGCCAAGGGGAACGCGGTCAGCGAAACACGTGCCGGACTCAGAGCCGGGCAAGACGTGCCAAGTGGGCTGGACCGCGTGCGCCGGATAGCGGCGACGGACAAGGAGGCACGGTTTACCGCGCTGATGCATCACGTCACCATCGGGCGTCTCCGGGAGGCTTACTGGGCGATCAATCCCAGGGCCGCCACGGGGGTAGACGGGGTGACGTGGGACGCCTACGGGCTGGAGCTGGAGGCGAACCTGCGGGATCTGCACACGCGGATCCAGGCAGGGAGCTACCGGGCGAGGCCATCACGCAGGGCGTATATCCCGAAGGCGGATGGGCGGCTGCGGCCGCTCGGCATTGCCGCGCTGGAAGACAAGATCGCCCAGCGCGCCGTCGTGGAGGTCCTCAACGCCGTCTATGAGGCGGATTTCCTGGGTTTCTCCTACGGGTTCCGGCCGGGGCGCAGCCCGCATAGGGCGCTGGACGCGCTCGCGGCCGGCATTGAGCGCAAGAAGGTGAACTGGGTGCTCGACGCGGACATCCGCGACTTCTTCACCAGCCTTGATCATGGCTGGCTGGAGAAGTTCCTGGAGCACCGGATCGCGGACAAGCGCATGCTGCGCCTGCTCCGCAAGTGGCTGAAGGCAGGAGTCATCGAGAACGGGAAATGGTCGCAGACGCTGGAGGGTGCCCCGCAAGGAGCATCGGCGCCGACGACTTCATCGCCGGCTTTGAGCATCAAGGCGACGCGGGGCGGTTCCTGGCGGACCTTCGCGAACGGTTCGCGAAGTTCGCCCTGGAACTGCACCCGGCCAAGACGCGGCTGATCGAGTTCGGGCGGCATGCCGCCCGGCGGCGGAAGGCACGTCGGCGGGGCAAGCCGGAGACGTTCGATTTCCTCGGCTTCACGCACATCTGCGGGAAGACCAGGGACGGGCGTTTCGGGCTTCGCCGCGTCACCATCGCCAAGCGGATGCGGGCAAAGCTGCACGAGGTCAGGGAAGACCTATGGCGGCACCGGCATCAGCCCGTTCCCGAGCAGGGCCGATGGCTGGCGAGCGTGGTGCGAGGGCACTGCGCCTACTACGCCGTGCCCGGCAACAGCGAGGCAATCAGGGCGTTCCGCGCCCAGGCGACCAGGCACTGGTACCGGGCGCTTCGGCGCCGCAGCCAGCGCACCCGCCTGAACTGGGAACGCATGGACCGCCTCGCCACCCGGTGGCTGCCACAAGCCCGGATCATGCATCCATGGCCAAGCGTGCGATTCGACGCCCGCACCCAAGGCAGGAGCCCAGTGCGGTAGTTCCGCTCGCTGGGATCTGCGCGGGGGGCCGCCCGCAAGGGCGGTCCCTACCGCGACCGCTCCGTTCTGTGGGAGCCCGGGGGTGAGATTCCCCCGGGCCACCCGGCCCGGAACAGCCGTCGTCACACCCGTACCGAAAACGATCGAGCACTGTGAGTGGGGAGGCGTCAACTGCAACGCCCGGTAGTTGTCATAGACGGTGAAGTCGCCGTCCAGGCGCCACCCCAGATTCTGATAGAAGTGCTTTGCCCGATCGACTTCGGAGACGGGCAGTACAACCACCTCGAGTTTCATGTCCACGGCCCCCAGTTGAGGGCTCTCCGTCAAGATTTCGCTAGTCACGTCGATGCTGCTCATGTTGACCTCCGTTGGTTGATGTTGGCATCAGCATCGGGCTCGACGCAGCCCCGTCGCGCCCGTGTACGTCCCTGGTCGTGCGCTGGTCTGTCGACGGTTCCTTTCGACTGACCGGGAGCAGCGCCATGCGCCCTGGCCTGGACGAGGACGTTCCGGCCGTGCGGGCCCCGAGCCGGTCACGGATGTCCTTGCGGGCAACGTGGCCCCAGAGACAAGACGCGACTTACGCAGCGAAGCGCGGACGGACGGATTGGGGCCAGAGTCCCGCTAGCTAGCGGTAGCACTTCCTCAGAATGGTGTCAGGTGAGGTTGCGGATTGGATCTTTCTGTTTGCCGTGATCCGCAGCCAATGTTCGGCGAGGCTTGGCGCGTCTTGCCGCCGGACCCCGGCCTGGCTCTGGCGGTAGCTGACCGCGCGAGCGTGTGCTGAAACCGAATCGCCGGCCCGGGTCTGGCGGGAGGGCGTGTGAGCCTGCCGGGCCGGGACGACCGTGACCTGATAGGAGCCTGACCTCTGCACCTCTGCGTCGCAGAGTGTCCCAGAAGTGCTCTGTCCGCTCGTCCCGGCCCGGCGGTGCCATCCCAGTTCCCGCAAGAGAATGGGGACGACAATGCCCACGATCGCAGATGCAGGCCGGATCGTCACCGGCGGCGTTGACACTCACGCCGAGGTGCACGTCGCCGGCGTGGCCGGCC
>JBOHCP010000760.1:0-2857 GCA_050698875.1 Streptosporangiaceae bacterium
CGAACGGGCCGGAGCCCAGTTCTTCAAGCCACTGCGCCAGGTCATCGAGTCGATCAACGAGACGTTCAAGGGACAGCTCGACCTGGAGCGCCACGACGGCCACACCCCCGCCGGAGTCCTGGTCCGCGTCCTGCAGCGCATCCTGGCCCTGACCGCAGCCATCTGGCACAACGACCACACCGCCCAGCCCGTGAAACGCTCACTGCTCGCCTATGACCAGTGACCCTTGGAGTTGGTCATCTAGAGGACGGGGCTAGTTCCTCCGTCGAGGTTGATGGCCGAGCCTGTCACGTAGGAGGAGCGATCTGACAGGAGATAGGCTGCCAGGTCGGCGAACTCCTCGGACCGACCTACTCTGCCCAGCGGGATGTCGGCGCGCTGGGCCAGCTGGCGGTAGAGCTCGTTTTCGGACTGGCCGGCCGCATCAGCGCGCCGCCGCCACTGGCCACTCTCGACCAGGCCGATGAGCACAGCGTTGACCCGGATGCCTTGTCCTCCGAGGTCCCTGGACGCCGCCTTGGTTATGGCAAGACCGGCGGCACGCGAGGCAGTCGTGGGCAGCGACGCGGCACCGGGGGCCTTGCCGCCTATGTTGAGCACGTTGACGATGGCCCCGCTACCGGCCGCGACCAGGTGCGGCACAACCAGGCGGGTGCCGCGAACCGCGGCAAGAACCTTGAGGTTGAGATCGTCGGCCCAGTCCTGGTCGGAGACCTGATCGATCCGTCCGGCGGCGCTCTTGCCCGCATTGTTCACCAGGCCGTCGAGCCGGCCCCACCGGGCGACGGCTGCCTCGACGAACCGTTCGAGATCAGCCAGGCGGGTGACATCGGCCCGCACCGCAAGTGCATCACCCCCGGCGTCCCGCAGACGCTGCTCGGTAGCGGCCAGGCGATGCGGGTCCCGTCCGCAGACCGCAACCCGGGCTCCTTCCTCGACAAGCCGATCCGCAAGCGCCGCTCCCAGCCCGTCGGTCCCGCCTGTGATGAGGACGACCTTGCCGTCGAGGTGCAGATCCATTGAGCCATTCTGGACCAGCGCACTAACAGCCGGATAGCACCTTCGGCTGCGTGGCTACGGACGCCGCCCCGGACGTCCGCCGTGTCAACTGCGGACCAGGTGCTTCGCAGCGGCCAAGGCGAAAGACAAGCGGCATAGAAACACGTTGGTGGGCTACCGGCCGACGTGGTGTTGGTGATCGAGGTGACCTGACAGATCAGCGCTGCGGTGAGAAAGACTAGCCCGAGCGCGATCTCGTTCAAGCGACGCACCTCGCGGCCGCTGGCGGCGACTACGAACATGATCATCGCCGCAATGGTCAGTACGAGGGCGAGTGCGTCCATGCAGGCCCCCAGTAATCAGCCCCAGAGATCTGGGCGGTAGTGAGTGGTTTCTTCGAGCTGGCCGAGATAGACCTCGACGCGCTCAGGCGGCATCGACGCGTGTTCGGCGGCGACTTCGATGAGCGCGGCACGCACGGCGTCGCGCATCGGCTGGGATCCGCAGACGTAGACGTAACCGTCTGCGGCGAGCAGCCGCCACACCAGGGCACCTCGTTCCCTGATCCGGTCCTGGAAGTACTCGCGTCGGCCAGGGTGCTCACGCGACTCGCCATGTGCACGTGATCGAGCACTCCGTCGGCTGCGAACCGGCCGATTTCGTCCCGGTAGATGTAGTCGACGCTGCTGGAGCGGCCGTTGAAGAGCGCCGCCTCGGCCAGCGCAATTCCCGCCTCCTTCATCGCCATCCGCTCCCACAGGAACGCGCTCCTCGGAGCGACCCCGGCGCCGACTGACACGAAGATCATCGGTTTCGTCGCGTCATCTCGAAGATGGAAGCCGTCCGCGCTGTCGAGGAAGATGTTCAGCCGGTCGCCCTCGCGCAGCGCGTGCACGCAGTGGGAGCTCATCCCCCGGAACTCACGGTCAGGCATGCCCGGCACGGACGTGGCCTCGAGACCAACGGTCAGCGCGACTCCGGCACTGTGGATGCGCGGGCTCGAGCTCGTCGAGTAGTAGCGCGGCCTGAGCTGCTGTGCCGCCTGGAGAAACTCGAGGACGTTCAGGGAACACGACGGGAATCCGCGCAGCCTGAGAACGCCGTATCCGCCCGCGTCGATCGCTGTGCGCCGCTCCGTCCGCGGGCCGCATGGGGTTCTCCAGGATGGCCCTGATCTCCGCCAGCCTCAGCCGGTCGGCCGCATCTGTCACCTTGTCGAGCATCAGGTCAAGAAGCGGGACCGTCGGCCGGCGCGGGCCTGTGCGGCCACTGATCGCTGCGCCCCGGACAGCTCCAGCAGGACCGGCCAGATACGACCGTTCCACTCCGGGTGCAAGCCGTTCCCACACCGGCGACCCCACGTCGCCGTAGCCCAGGTCAGCGAGCGGCGTGGTACCGGGTTCCGACAGCTTCTTGTGCACGTAGCGCGGAAACGCGAGGAAGGCACTCCACTGGCTGTTGCCGAGTCCCCCGACGAGGAACCGGCAGTTCCGCCAGGCAGGGTCGCGTGCTGTGTTCGCTCGAGCGACGCCTTGGACTTGGCCGCGTTCGATGGGCGGATTCGATGTGTAGGTGGACGTCATGACCACCAGCAGTCATGGCTTTGTTCGCGGCGGCGATTCCGCGAGCTCGTTGAGCGTGATCACTTCACTGGTGTAGCCGTGGAAGTGACTCCGTTCGGCGAAGCCCTCGGCCGGCTCGCGGTTCGCGCCGAGGTTGCTGCCGTAGGCGACCACGAGATGCTGGTAGGCGCTCGTCTGCGGGATTTCCGTCGAGTCTCCCCAGTCGCGCCGTGTGACGGGGGCAGGCTGCCCGGCGCGTATTTCGCCTGGCCCTGGGCGGTCGCCCGCGGCGGGGG
>JBOHCP010000761.1:0-2854 GCA_050698875.1 Streptosporangiaceae bacterium
GGCGCGCAGCGCGTCGGCACCGGTCAGCACCGGCCGCCAGCGCGCCGTGTAGCCGCCGTCGTCCTCGCCGTGCAGGCCGGGGAGCACGCGGGCGCGGGCGGCAAGGTCCGCGGCCAGGGCAGCGAGCGCCGCGAGGTAGCGCGTGCTGCCCGCAAAGACGCCGTCGGCGAGCCGGGCGTCTGCCAGGCCGACGACCCGCAGCAGGGCAAGCGCGGCGTCGGCATCGAGCGTCAACACCGGAATCTGCCATGGCGTCAGGGATGCGCCGGCCGGCGTCCCGCTCCCGGCGGCCAGGTCCGTCAGGTCCGGCGAGCCGGCCGGGCGGGCGGATGTGCCAGGCAGCCACAGCGTCAGCTCATCCTCGGTGGCCTTGCGGACCGGATCACTGAGGTCCGGACGCTCGGCCAGCACGTCGGCCAGCGGCCCGGCGGGCGCGGCAAACGGGTGCGGGCGGAGCGGCGCCACGGTGCGGCCCTGCCGGGACGGCACGGCCGCTGGCAGGCCCGAATCCTCGGCCCACACGCGCAGCGCGCCGTGGGCCCAGACTCCGTGGATCACGAGCATGGCCCGTACTCCCCTGATAGCCGGGGACCGTCAGCATGAAGGTAGCAACTGCGGCGGCGCGACACGCCGCGACGCGACGGTTTGCCGCTCGTGGCTATCGCGTGTTATGAGCAGATCCGCCCTGGGAGTCCTGGCCCGGACCTGACTGGTCCTCCTCCAGGGTGGCCGCATCACGCACCTTGCGCAGGTGCCTGGACATGGACCGGAAGACGAAGTACAGGATGACCGCCATCCCGAACACCACAAGGAAGCCCAGGGTGCCTGGCTCCGCCCAGGCGCTCGGCGACTTCGCCGCGGCGGTCGCCGCGAGTAGCATCACAGGCTCACCTTTTCCCTGACGCCGGCGAACAGGTCATCCTCTGGCAGCTCGGCATCCACTACTGACCTGGCCAGATGATAGTCCTCGGTCGGCCAGGAGGCACGCTGGACCTCCACCGGTACGGCGAACCACCCGCCGTCCGGGGCTACCTGGGTCGCGTGCGCGAGCAGTGCCTGGTCCCGGGTCTCGAAGTACTCGCCGCACGGCACCCGGGTCGTTACCGCGAGGGGCCGGCGCGTGCCGGACTTCTCGGCCGAGTCCCTCGCCGCGATCCGCTCGGCATACGGGGACTCCAGCCCGTGAGCCAGCATCGCCTCGTGCAGCGCCAGCATCCGGTCGCGATGGAAGCTGAGGTGGTAGTAGAGCTTGAGCGGCTGCCAGGGCTCGCCGGCCTCCGGGTAGCGGTCCGGGTCGGCCGCGGCCTCGAACGCCTCGACCGAGACCTCGTGGCACTTGACGTGGTCCGGATGCGGGTAGCCGCCGTTCTCGTCGTAGGTGAGGATCACGTGCGGCCGGAACTCCCGAACGGCCTGCACCAGCGGCCGCGCCGCGCGATCGAGCGGCTCGAGCGCGAAGCAGCCGTCGGGCAGCTGCGGCTGCGGGTCACCCTCGGGCAGCCCGGAGTCGGCGAAGCCGAGGAACCGCTGCTGCACGCCCAGGATCTCGCGGGCCGCCGCCATCTCGGCGCGGCGCACCGCCGCGAGGTTCTCCCTGATGCCAGGTTGCTCCATCGCGGGGTTGAGTATGGTCCCGCGCTCGCCGCCGGTCAGCGTGCAGACCAGCACCGCCACCCCCTCGCGCACGTATCTCGCCATGGTCGCCGCGCCCTTGCTTGACTCGTCGTCCGGATGGGCGTGCACCGCCATCAGCCGCAGTGGCGCGGTACCGGGCTCGGCGCTGCCATGGTCAGGAACGGCAAGCACGCGGGGAGCCACCTCCGTGTCTAGTCAGAGCAGTCCTGGCCGGCGCGGTCGTCGGGGGCGGGGCCAGGGGCACGTTTGCCACGATAAGATGCGGTACCGACTGCCGGGCCGACGCTGGCGCGCACGACCAGCCGGTAGGTGAACGCGGCCGGGCCGGCCGCCCATTCCCGCCGTCAGCCTCCGCCCGCTGCGCCGTGCGGCGTCAGCCCGCCAGCAGCAGCTCGGCGAACTCGGTCGCCAGCCTGCGGTGCCCGCTGGTGTTCGGGTGCAGCCGGTCGGCGGTGAAGAGTTCCGGCCGCGCGGCGAGATCGCGCATCGCCCAGGTGTCCAGGCAGACCGCGCCACGGCGGGCCGACTGGTCCCTGATGATGTCGCTAGCCTCGCCGAGCCGATAGCGGGCCATCTCGACGTGCTCGGCCGGAAGCTCGACCACCTCCGCGATGTCGGGCAGCGTGCACGTCAGGATCGTGGCGCCGGTGGCGGCCAGCGCGTCCAGCAGCCGCCCGAGCTCCGCGCTGAAGTCGGCCGGGCTGAACCGCGCCCCGCGGATGTCGTTCATCCCGACGGTGACGCTCACCAGGTCCGGGTCAGCGCCGTCGAGCTGGGGCAGCTGCTGGTCGAGCACGCGGCTCACCGTGGCTCCGTCCACCGCCAGGTTGGTCACCGAGCACGCGACACCCGTGCGGTCGCTGAGGATGTCCGCCAGCCGCCGCGCCCAGCCGACCGGACGGCCGTCCGGGCCGAGGTCACCACGCCCAGCAGTCAGGCTGTCACCGAGAGCGACGTAGCGCGACCAGGGCCCGAACCGGGAAAACAAGTCCATGCCGTACTTTACCCCGTAATCTCGGCTGCTCAGGCCGCAGCCAGCGGCGCCGGGTAGCTATGCCGAACGGCGGGCAGCAGCGGGGTACGGGCACTGGCGTATCGGGGGATGCGTTGGGCGTTTTGCACCTGTCAACCGGTGGCCAGCCGCGCGAGCGAGTTCGACTTCGGCGTCTACCGCTCGGGAGGACAGGCAGTCACCCAGGGCCTGCGGCTGTACCAGGGC
>JBOHCP010000762.1:0-2849 GCA_050698875.1 Streptosporangiaceae bacterium
AGCAGCTCGCCGGCCTGCGTTGCGGCGATCACGGCACCGGGTAGCGGTCGGGTAGCCCGAAGGCCGGGAACAGCGACCCGTCGTTGAACGAGACGATCCTGACGATGCCGCGGCCGCTGATCTCCAAGACCTGGATGGCGTGCGCCCGATAGCTGCCATCCGCCTCGCGCTGATAGGTCGCGAGCGCAGGCTGCCCGTTGGCCAGGGCCGGCAGCATCCGGAAGTCACCGGACCGCAGCAGCACGCGCCTGGCCAGGAACCGGGCTATCACGTCCCGCCCGGCGAACCAGAACGGCATGGGCGGCATCTCGATCTCCGCGTCGGCGCTGAGCAGCGCGGCGAGCCCCGCGACGTCGGCGGACTCGAACGCGGCGGCGTACCGTTCCAGCAAGTCCCGTACGCCTGGGTCGTCCGGCTCGCGGATGTCGTCCTCGGCGGGAACCAGTGCCGATAGCTGCGTGCGGGCTCGCTGCAGGGCGCTGTTCACCGCGACGGTAGAGGTTTCGAGCAGGTACCAGCCGATGGCGTCCCGGTCGGCATCGTTCCCGCTACGGCGGGTAGCCGGGACTACTGTTACCGCCCTCGCTATTTGAACATCCAACGGCTGGATTACCTGTGGACGGTTTGGCGCGGCTCGACGAGGATCCAGGCGGCCTGATCACATAGCGTGACTGCCGATTGCAGCTTAGGGGCGCGCGCGTACCCGCCGTTCGGCGCGATCGCCAAGGCGTGACGGCGCCTTCCGCGATCGTCGCAGATCTGGGGGACCTGCGCGCCCGCAAGTACGGCCGTCGACCCGGTCATGCCACGATGAGGTAGGTCCACTCGCTGGGTGTCACGGCGGGTTCGGCTTCGGGGAGCGTGAAACCGATGATCTACGGCGAAGCCAGCGTTACCGTCGCGGCGGCCCCTGCGCAGGTGCTTGAGCTGATCTGCGACATTGAGCGGTACAAGCTCGCCGACACCAAGATCCGCAAGGTGCTGGAGACAAAGGCCGATGGCGACCAGATCGTGGTGCGATTCCGGTCCAGGCTGCGAGGGCTGCCTACCCCGGCGGTCCGGCAACGGGTAGCTCGCACTGGTGACGATCGCGTCGATATCACCTCGGTGCCGTCGTGGGCGGATCGCCTGGTCGACTTCCGCGGCAGCGTCACCTGCACGCCAACGGCAGCCGGGACGCATGTCGTGCACCGCGAAGAGTTTCATCCGCACGGGCTGCTGCAGCCGGTTTTCGAGCGCTTCCTCGGCCGGTGGCTGGCCCGGGACATCGACTACGAGGTCGCCCGCCTTGGGCAGCTGCTCGACGAACCCGCGTCGGCGCCGCCGGAGGCCAGCTCGTGACCCGGCTCGCTCGCAGCGTGGCCGGTCAGTCGCAGCACACAATGCACACATCCGCGCTTCGACCGGCCCAGGATGGCCGAGATCGGCACCGCGCTCGGAATGTGACTGTGACCGCCTCGCCTCCTGCCGTCGCGGCAGGGCGCCGCCGGCCGCCCGGCCGGTTCAAGGCGCCGGCTCGATGGTGATGGACCCGGTCCTGGCACTAGCCGCGATCTCCCGGGCCGGCCCTTGGCCGCGGTCGACGCTCACCCGGACGTTGCCGACCGTCGCGCTGGCATCCACCCGGTTACGGCACGCTGCCAGAGCACCCGCAGCCTGTCCTGCCGGTCAGGCGCGCAACCTGCTGATCCGCTGCCGGTCGAAGGTTGAGGACGAGGTAATTCCGGCCACAGGCCTCGTACGCCTCGCGGACTGAGGCCTCGTTGCGGTCGGTCATGACCATTCTTCTTCAGACTGAGCACTGATAATGACCGGATCGGGGGCTACTGCCCCCATGGGCCAGGCGGCGCACGCGCCGCCGCGGGCTCACGATCTGCCCGGTGGCGGAGAACGACATGCCATTTCCCCCGCTGGCGGAATACGCCTGCGGACCAGCCTCGGGCGTCGAGGCTTCAGACTCAACCGAAGGGTCGCATCGGCACCAGTCTGCGCCGGGCCGCACGATGCCGCAAGCGTTCCGTTGTCGGGCAGAACTGGGCACTCGGTGTGCGGTCACCCAGGCGGCTGCCCCAGCTGTCAGCCGCTCCGAGTCGGCGATCCGGTGCGTGCCGTATGGCTGCCACCTCGTGGTCGTCCGCTTCCCAGCGGCGACCTGGAGTAACGGCCTTAGACCCTTGAAGTTGTAACCGTCGCTGGGGCCTTGGGCTGGCCCAGCCTTCCGGGTCTCAGCCAGACCGGGAGGTGTCCGATGACCACAACTGCCGCAAACTTCACCTCGACTGCGTTGGCTACGACGGTGCCGGTGTTCACCGGGCCGGAACGCCTAGCGTTAGCCGGGTTCCTGGCTGGCTACACCGGTCTGACCCGCGAGGCTTACACGCTGGATCTGCGCCAGTTCGCGGGCTGGTGCCGCCCGCATGACATCCCCCTGTTCGGCGCCCGCCGGGCTGACATCGAGTGCTTCGCCCGTGACCTCGAAGCCAGGGGCCGGGCCCGCGCGACCGTGACCCGCCGCCTGTCGACGATCGCGGGGTTCTACGCCGTCGAGGAAGAACTGCTGGATCACTCCCCGGCAATCCACGTCCGCAGGCCGCGGCTGGACTACGAATCGCACGCCATAGGCCTGGATCGCAACGAGGTCGGCGCGCTGCTGGTTTGCGGCCGGGCTCGGCCCCGCCAGCGACCATGCGCTGATCTCGCTGCTGGCGCTGAATGGGCTGCGGGTATCGGAGGCCACCGGCGCTGATATCGAGGCGATGGGGCTGGAACGCGGCCACCGCACCCTGACCATCACGAGGAAGGGGAGCAAGGTCGTCACCATCCCGCTCGCCCCGCGGACAGCACGAGCG
>JBOHCP010000763.1:0-2846 GCA_050698875.1 Streptosporangiaceae bacterium
GACCTGGCAGCAGCGGCGGCGGCGATGAGCAGGTCCGGGTCGGCGCCCGGGCCGTCGGCTCCTGTGTCACGTTCGCGCCGATGTGGCCGAAGGCACGGCCGATTCCGTTCGCCGTGGTCGACAAGGTCGTGCTCACGCGGCCGCGGCAGGTGAGTGAGCTGGCCATCTACGAGCAGACAGCGGATCCCGCGAGCCCGGCAGCCTCGCGGTACCTGGGCGAACTGTCCGCTGCACGGGTCCGCCACGCGCTCGAGCCCGCACTCGGCGACCGGCTCGAGGTGCAGGTTCACGACTAAATCCTGTCCGCGGCGCCTGTGCCAGGGCTGCCTGGCGCGGTCCCTCACTCCGGCCCGCGACCGGCCGGGGGAGCGGGCAGGATCTGGCGCGGTATCACCGGCGGCGCGGAGCGGCGCTTCCACTCCCGCGGATAGCCAAGCGACACCTCCTCGTGCCGGATCCCGTCATGCCACGTCGTCCGCGGAATGTGCAGGTGTCCGTACACCACCACCTGCGCCCTGTACCTGACCGGCCAGTCGGCCGTCGCCGCGGTGCCGCACCACTGCGCCGAACAGCGGGTACCGCATAACCGCCGTCGGCTCGCGTACCAGCGGGAAGTGATTGACGAGCACAGTCGGCAGCCCTGGCGGCAGCTCGGCCAGGCGGCGCTCGGTCTTGGCCAGGCGGTCTTCGCACCACGCTTCCCGGCTCGGGAACGGATCGGGATGCAGCCAGCGCTCGTCAGTGCTCACCACGCCGGCCCGGTGGGCCTGCGCTAGTCCCTGCGTCCGGGAAGCCGCGGCGGCTGGCCGGAAGGAGTAGTCGTACAAGACGAACAGCGGCGCCACGACCACCGGCCCGTCGGAGCCAGCCCAGATCGGGTACGGGTCCTCCGGGGTAACCACGCCCAGGCGCCGGCAGACCTCCACCAGGTGGAGGTACCGTTCCTCGCCGCGCAGCCGTACCGGGTCCCTGCTGTGGGTCCACAGCTCGTGGTTGCCTGGCACCCACACGATCCTGGCGAACCGCCCGCTCAGCCGCCCGAGCACCGATTCGACGTCCGCGGCCCGCTCGCCGACGTCACCCGCGACGATCAGCCAGTCAGCCGCCGAGACAGGCTGGAGGCGCTCGGCGATGGCCAGATTCGCCGGGAAACCGACGTGCAGGTCGCTCACTGCGAGCAGTCTTGGCCCGTCACCGCCAGGTAGCCCGGCGTCGTCTGGTGCAGACGTCACGGGCCATCCTTGGTTCCGGGGTTTCCTGGAGGCTATGCGAGTCCGGCGCGACTCTCGTCGCCTGGTGCCGCGCATAGTGCTCGGCCCGCTGCCTGGCACCCGGCTGATGATCGAAGTTCAGGACTGAGTGCGGGTACTGTCTCATCGTGCCCCGAGTAGGTGACGGCCCGGCCGGGAGCTTGTTCGATTCCTCAGCCGCTGCCGCTGAGCAGGCTGCCGCACCGTTGGCGGTCCGCATGCGACCCCGTTCCCTCGCGGAGGTCGTGGGCCAGGGGCACCTGACCAAGGACGGGTCGCCGCTCCGCAAGCTCGCCGACACCGACGCGCCGATGTCGGTGCTGCTGTGGGGCCCGCCGGGAACCGGCAAGACCACCCTGGCGCACGTGGTCGCCAGCGTGACCAGGCGGCGGTTCGTCGAGCTGTCCGCGGTATCCGCCGGCGTGAAGGACGTTCGGGCCGCCATCGAGACCGCGCGCGGCGAGCTCGGCATGACCGGCAGGCAGACCCTGCTGTTCATCGACGAGGTACACCGGTTCTCCAAGACGCAGCAGGACGCGCTGCTGCCCGCCGTGGAGAACCGCTGGGTTTCGTTCATCGGGGCAACCACCGAGAACCCGTCGTTCTCGGTGGTCGGCCCGCTGTTGTCCCGGTCCCTGCTGCTGACCCTGCGGTCGCTCGGCGACGCGGACATGCTGCAGGTCATCGAGCGGGCGCTAGCCGACGAGCGCGGGCTGGGCGGCCAGGTGCGGCTCGCCGACGGGGTAGCCGCCCACCTGGTCCGGCTGTCCGGCGGTGACGCGCGCCGGGCCCTGACCTACCTGGAAGCGGCGGCCCTCGGCCTGCCGGCCGGCGGCGAGATCACCGTGGAGCTGCTGGAGCGCGCGGTGGACCGCGCGATGGTTCGCTACGACCGGGCCGGAGACCAGCACTACGACGTGATCAGCGCGTTCATCAAGAGCATGCGGGGCAGTGACGCCGACGCCGCGCTGCACTACCTGGCCCGGATGATCGAAGCGGGGGAGGACCCGCGGTACATCGCCCGCCGGCTGATCGTGCATGCCAGCGAGGACGTGGGGATGGCCGACCCGACCGCGCTGCAGACGGCGGTCGCCGCGGCCCAGGCCGTCGAGTTCGTCGGCCTGCCCGAGGCGCAGCTGAACCTGGCGCAGGCTGTGATCCACATCGCGCTCGCGCCCAAGTCCAACGCCGTGGCCAAGGCGATCTGGTCAGCCCGTGCCGACGTCGAGCAGGGTCTGGCGGGGCCGGTGCCGAGGCACCTGCGCGACGCCAGCTATCCGGGTGCGGCCAGGCTCGGTCACGGCAAGGGCTACGTCTACCCGCACGACGACCCGGCCGGGGTGGTGGCGCAGCAGTACGCACCCGACGGGCTGACCGGGCGGCGCTACTACGAGCCGACGACGCGGGGCGGCGAGGCGCGCGTCACCGAGCGCGCCGAGCGGATCCGCTCCGTCCTGCACGGCGACCCAGATGCTGCCGGCGCGGCACCGCCGGCGCCGTAGGCGTGGTGCGGGACGACAGGTCTCGGCTGGCCGGTGGCGTCGGTCTTGCTTGCGGCGATCGGCTGGCCAGCCGATCGCCGGGTGCCGATCCGCG
>JBOHCP010000764.1:0-2833 GCA_050698875.1 Streptosporangiaceae bacterium
AGGCAGGCGAGGGCCAGCAGGGCGTAGCCGACGAGGGCGGCCGGCCCGCGCGGCGCGACCGGGGCAGGAGGCACCGCCGCGGGACCGCCGCCGAAGTGACTGCTCGCCGCCAGGCCCGCGGCCGGCTGGCCCGCCGCGGCGATCGCCCCGGCCGAGGCGAGGGCCTGCGCGGCATTCACCACGCCGAACCCGATCTGCTCGTCCCAGCCGCCCGGCGGCCGCGTGCCTGGCGTCGTGCTGCTCGTGATGGCCGAGATAACCTGCGCGTCGGTCAGCTGCGGGTACGCCGACTTGATCAGCGCGACCACGCCGGCGGTCAGCGCGCAGGCGGGGCTCGTGCCGCTGACGTACCAGTACTGGCCGTCCCGGCCTTGCGCCGGAACCCGGTCCCCTGGCGCCGCGACCTGAACGGACAGGTTCTCGCTGGAGAAGTCGGCCACCTGCCCGTTGGCGTTGACCGCCCCGACGGCAAGCACGCCCGGGTAGTCGGCGGGAAACGAGTAGGGCGCCTGGCCGGCGCCTGTCGCACCGGCCGAGTCACCGGAGTTGCCCGCCGACGCGACCACGACGACGTTGTGGTCGTAGGCGTACTGCAACGCCTTGCGGACGGCCAGGCTCTGCATGCTGTAGCCCAGTGACATGCTGATCACGCTCGCGTGATTGTTGACGGCGTACATGATGGCGTCCGCCAGCTCGCTCTGCCCCTTCACCGCGGACTCTGCCTCGTACCGCGAGTAGTTGGGGTCGCCGGCGTCGGTGATGACCCGGATCGAGAGCACCTTCGACTGCGGGGCGGCGCCGAGGATGCCGTTGCCGCCGCCATGGCCGTGCCCGGCGATCAGGGACGCCATCCAGGTACCGTGCGCTCCCCAGTTGGGATTCGACGGCGGCGTGCTGACCCCGCTGTAGTCCGGGCCGGTCGTCACGCTGCCGGCCAGATCAGAGACGTCCGGGTTGACGCCGCTGTCGATCACCGCAACCGTCACGCCGTTGCCCTGCGTGTGTGCCCAGGCCGGCCGGAGGTCGAGCTCGCTGATCACCCACTGCTCGGCGCTCGAGGCGACGTCCGCGCGCGCCGGGGTGGCGGCCAGCAGGCCGACCCAGCCGGTCGCCAGGGCGGCGGCCGCGACCGCCGCCGTGCGTACCCGCCAGCGTCGCGCGACTGGCATCCGGCCGGTCAGCACCCCCGTGCTCCGGGGCACACCGGCGGGGCTGGCTGCTTGCCCAGCACCTGCTGCGCGGAGCTGATGAGGCCGTGCGCCAGGCTCGTCATCTCAGCGCGGACGTAGTCGTCGGCTGACACCTGTTCGCGCCGGTCGTCGGTGAACCCCGCGGTCGCCAGGATGACGTACGGGCCAGCCGCGTCCACCTCGGACAGCTGGCGCTCACCGTCACCGAACCCCGCAGCCGCCGTGCCAGGTACCGCAAACGTCTGCACCGGTCCCGGCGCGGCACCGGCCGCACTGGTGAGGTCAGGGACGACCTTGCTGGCCGCCGTGCCGGTGGGCAGCACGGCCACCACGACGGTGGCCACCATGCTGCCCGAGGAGTCCACGTAGGTGGCCCGCAGGACCGTCGTGCAGCCGCTGCGCTCGAGCACGCTCGCGGCCGCCGCGCTGACCGCCGCGCTGCAGCTTTCCGGTGGGCTGATGCCCAGCCGCTGCGCCTGCAGGGTCAGGCCGCCGGGTCCGCCGAGCGCACCTGCGGACACGGTGTACGCGACAGCGGCGGGGAAGATCTTCCCGGCGGACAGAACTCGCCACCGGCGCTGCATTTCCCAGCCGATGATCTGGCGCTGCTGGGCTGGCGTGAACTGGCGTGGCAGCAGCCGGTGCGTGATGCCGACGGCGGCTGCCGCGAGGCCCGCCAGCCCGACCACGAGCAGCAGCGAAATCACCACACCCCGCAGCCCGGCGCGCCCGCCGCGGCCGGTCGGGCCGGCCCGCGGCCGGCCGATTGCGGAGACCGCACCTGGCGCACCCGGACCCTGATCGCTGCCAGCGCCGCCCGGCCAGCCCCACTGCGGCTCAGGCTGCGACGTCACACCGGGATTTTACGGCCTTTACTCACCAGCCCGGGCGGGCTCCGACCGGTCGTTCCTACGGCTAGTACGTCGGCAGGCTGGGATCGACCTGGCTCACCCACGCCAGCACGCCGCCGCCGACGTGCACCGCATCGGAGAAACCGGCGTTCTTGACCACGGCCAGGCACTCCGCGCTGCGCGCGCCGCTCTTGCAGTGCAGCACGATCCGCTTGTCCTGCGTCAGCCGCTCCAGCGCCGCCCCGGTGAGGAACTGGTCCTTCGGGATCAGGGTCGAGCCAGGGATCGAGACGATCTCGTACTCGTTCGGCTCGCGCACGTCGATGAGAAAGATGTTGTCCTTCCTGTCCAGCATCTCCTTGAGTGCGGTCGCGGTGATCGTCGACCCCGAGGCCGCCGCCGCGGCGTCCTCTGACACCGCGCCGCAGAACGCTTCGTAGTCGATGAGGCTGGTGATCGTAGGGTTCTTACCGCAGATCGCACACTCCGGGTCCTTGCGAACCCGCACGGTCCGGTAGCTCATCTCCAGCGCGTCGTAGATCATCAGGCGTCCGGCCAGAGTCTCGCCGACCCCGGTGAGGAGCTTGATCGCCTCGTTGACCTGGATCGAGCCGATCGAGGCGCACAGCACGCCGAGGACGCCGCCCTCGGCGCACGACGGCACCATGCCCGGCGGCGGCGGGTCCGGGTACAGGCACCGGTAGCACGGACCGTGCTCGGCCCAGAACACGCTCGCCTGGCCGTCGAACCGGAAGATCGACCCCCACACGTACGGCTTGGCCCGCAGCACGC
>JBOHCP010000765.1:0-2825 GCA_050698875.1 Streptosporangiaceae bacterium
GTACAGAGCAGGCATTGGCACCTGCTGGTCACACGAACCCAGGTGTGCACGCCAGTCGGGGACCTCCACAACTGCCGTGGGCAGAGTTGCTCGGACGGTCCGGCAATGCCACGGCTGGTGTATCCACTGAAGCGGATGCATAGTTGGCCAGCCGGTCGATGAACTCTGGATAGGCGGCGGTGTCAGGGATGGGCACGCCTCATGCGCTCGCAATCCGGTCCCAGGCTTCGGCTGCTTCGATGCCCTCCAGAACCAGGACTGCCGCTGCCAGCGTCGACGACCGACAGGTCCCGTGACGGCAGTGCACAGCAACGCGCGCCCCTGCGCGCAGGTGCCGCGCTACCTGCCGCGCCATGGCCGCGGCGCGGCAGGGTCTGGCGGACTGCGGTCCGGCGTCGGGAGCTGGTGAAACTCGAGCCCGGCCGCCGCTCCAGTTCTAGACCGAGCTCGGCGGCTTCGGCGTCGGTCAGCATGCTGACGACCTTGCTGACGCCTGCCATTGCCAGGTCCTGGAACTCGTCGATGAGCCAGTCACCGCCACGCGAGCGGGCCATCGTCGACAGCCGCCCAGCTCCAGAGCGGCCAATCGTGTACAGAGTTGGGCGCGTTAATCTCCTGCGTACTGAATCGAATCGGCAGCCTCATGGGAACCCGCCACGCGTGGACAGGTCTCCAAACCGGATGTCGAGGCCGCTCCGGCCCTGCTCGGAGGCCTGTTATGCCGTCCTCGGCGGGCGGATCTCGTTCCGCGTATGTTCCGCAAACCGCCGCTTAGGGCCGCTTCTGATGGCTACAGGCTGCACCATCATTCAAGGGCCGGATTGATAATAACCGCAGCTCAGCGGTGGGGTGGACCAGTTCAGGAATGCGCCCCCAGCAGGATTCGAACCTGCGCACACGGCTCCGGAGACCATGTGCCGCGGCGCTGCCGCACCCGCTCTGACCTGCGGAAACGCGGCTGGCCCGCGCTTCATACCAGAGTTTCTATCGCGAGTCTCTCGCGGCCTGGATGCCTGACGCCGGTCTGCCACGATCCCCGCGGTCACCTTGCCCGCTCCAGCGCACTATCCGGCGTGCCTGTTCTTGATCTTGTCCAGCTGAGTCCCGTGGCGTCGCAGGGCTATGCGTCGTGCTCGGCTTCCGGCTCGGGGCTGGGGGTGATCTGTGCTGACCGCCACGCCTCGATCTCTGATGCGAGGCTGGGCACATCTCGCGTGAGGGTCTCCCACAAAATCTCGTAGTCGATGCGGTGGTATATGTGCGCCACTAGGACTCGGTTGGCCCGGATGTCGTCCCAGGGCACCGCAGGCATGGCCGCCTGCACCTGCTTGGGCAGCTTGGCCGCCGCGTCGCCGATCCGGCTGATGACTGCCTCGCCCGCGAGCCGCAGAAGCCGGTCCTGCTGCCAGGCATCTTTGCCCCTGGCGACGATCTCGGCGGCCGCGTCCGCGGCGTCGAGCAGATCGCCGACGATCTTGCCAGCTGCCTGTGGCTGATCCGACCTGCTCACAGCGGGAGTGCGTCAGACCGGATGTCGTCATCACGGTCGGTCAAGCCGCGGGCGCTCACGACATCGACGGGACGGTTCAGCAGCTGCTGAAGGTCCCGTCGCAGCCGGGCCTGATCGAGCAAACTTCGGCCGGCTTCGAAATCGACCAGCAGGTCCACGTCGCTGGCCGCTGTTGAGGTGCCTCGCGCGACCGAGCCGAACACGCGGACATTTGAAGCGCCGTGAGCAGCCGCCACCTTCAGGATCTGCCGCCTGCGGGCGCGCAGCATCCCGACAGTTGGTCCGTCGCCTTCGGCGCTAGCACGGCTTGCAGTCACGACATCAATGGTAGGCCCTGGGTAAGACTGTGCTCATAAGCCACAACCGCGTCGCACGATCCTCCTGAGGACGCCGACTCCAAGATGGAGCTGCAGTGCAAGCGCGGCTGCGAGGTCAGCCTTCTGGAGAGCCTCCGTCTCGCTCAGCCCGACCAGCCCTGTTGTCCGGCAAGGTGTCCCGCTTGCCGCACGTAGGACGCCTCATTACCCCGCCAGCGTTCCGCCAGGCGTGCGAGCGGATGGGCATCGCCCAGTCCATGGGCCGGCCGGGTTCAGCGCTCGACAACGCCGTCATCGAATCGTGGCACTCCGCCGTGGAGTGCGAGCTGCGCCGCTTGCAGCACTTTGAACAGGCACAAGCCAGGGCCGCGGACGCCGCGTGGATCGAGGACTACAACACCGTCCGCCGGCACTCCGCCCTGGCCATGCTCTCGCCCGTCGCCTGCGAGCAGGCCCTCGCTGCCGGGGAGGCAGCCTGACGATGTCCCCGCTTCTCCGCAGCCCCCGATTCGCCGGTGCTCGGCCCTGTCAAGGTCGTTCCTCCTGGGGCCATCCGGCCGTGCGGGGGCCCCACCTGGACAGCGCCTGCGCTGCGGCAGTTACATGGGCAGCCAGGAAGAAGCGAGGACCAGCAAGATCAGTCAAATCAGAGTGTGCAAGCTTTCAGCGGAAACCCGCAGGGAGCCCTGCTCTGGGTGCGCGGTGACGACCCGGATGACGGCGCGGCGGACTTCGCGGGCGGCCAGGCTGGCGAGCCGTTTGTCCTCTTGGTGTGGGTAGGCGGATACGGCATACGCCGGTAAGCGCAGAACACGTCGATGCAGGTCTGCCGATTCTCCGGCCAGTCATCCGCCAAGCCCGCCATGGCGTATACCCCGGCTAGGCGGACGGCGGGAGGGTTGTCATCTCCTAGCTGCCCGGCCGCTGTCGCGAACCTTTCGTTCAGAGTGCGGCTGCGCTGTTCCGTGAGGGGTTTGATCGAGCTGCTCGAGCTGGGC
>JBOHCP010000766.1:0-2822 GCA_050698875.1 Streptosporangiaceae bacterium
TCGCCCGCCGCGAGCGTCGAGCTGGTGCGCGCCGGATTCGAGGTGTTCAATGCCGGCGATGCCGACCAGTGCGTCGCCCTTGCCGCCCCGGACATCATCATCAACCTGGCTGAACTGCGCGAACCCCAGCACGGTCGTGAGGCGTGGCGGCAAGGCTTCGAGATTTTGAAGCACGCCTTCCCCGACCTGCAGGCGCGCATCGAGGACATCTTCGCCGCAGAGGACAAGGTCGCCGTCAGGGTGCGGCTGTGCGGCACCCACTCCGGCGAGTTCCTGGGCATACCCGCGACCGGCCGCACCATCGAGTACGTCAGCCACGAGTTCTACCGCGTTGCCGACGGGCTCATCGCCGAAGAATGGATCTGCTCGGACATGGCTTCCTTGCTCGGCCAGCTCAGCTGATAAACCAGCGAGGCAAACGTTGCCGGTCACGGCTACAGGCTGGGCTGGTGTCGCCGTATCTGCGGAAGGTGAAGACCACCTCGGGTGCGACGGCCGCGCAGATCGTCCATTCGTATCGGCGCGAGTCACGGGATATCGACGCACATCGGGTCGGCGCATGATGACGCCGGGCTGGAGCTGCTGAAGGCCGCTGCGCGGCGCCGGCTGGCGCCGATCACCATTCACAACTACTGCTTGGCACGCCGAACAGTTCATGGCGGCGCTGCCCAGCCCACGCAGGTGTCCGTGAGTCTTCTGGACGCAGGGCTCGTCACTGCGTTCATGGTCGAGTACTGCCGGGATCGCAACACGAACTCGGCGAAGTCGATGGCGAGGTCTGTGCGCTCGTTCCTGCGGTTAGCGCACGCGACGGGTCGAACATCGGCCGAGCTGTGGGGCGCGGTTCCGTCGTCATCGGGCTGGCACCTGGCCTCGCTGCCGAGGTCTGTGCCGGGAGCGGACCTCGAGCGCCTACTGGCAGTCGACGCGCGTTCCCGGTTCACGGCCACGGGTCGGCGCGACTACGCGATCCTGCTGCTGCTGGCGCTGGCGGGCGAGTCCCTCCACGGTGCCATTGCGGAGCATCGACTCGACCTCGATAACGAGGTTCTCGTTGAGACGGACCCAGTCCGCCTTACCTCTCATGTAGGTGAGAGTCGCCAAGGCACCCGTTTGCAACAGGCGGAGAGGAGAACGTGACAGTGCGCAAGTCGCGTTCCGACGTGGAGAGCGGCAGCCCTACACGCGCTACTGGCGGCCGAGCGAGGGCCGACTCTTTCAAGATCCGCTCCCATATCGCCCTCCCAAAACCGCACGTCACCAGCGGGGGCCAACGCGCGAAGATGGCCTGCTATTTCTTGAGGTGAGCGATGGGATTCGAACCCACGCCATCCAGGACCACAACAATGCTGCCGCGCGGCAAAGTCCGCGGAAACACCCCACTTCCAGGGATGCCTATCGACCGAATAGGCATTATCGCGCGCGCTTGAGGCTACCTGGAACCTTCTCGTCTGCCCCATTCCTGCCCCACCCCTGCCCGCCGCGGCGGCCGTGTGCAGGGCGGCCAGCTGCCCCGCATCCGGCTGGCACCGGCCGCGGCGGCCTCGGCCAGCCTCAGCCGAGCGCGGTCCCCGGCCGCCGGCTCACGCCCGAAGACATCGCCGTCGGTCAGGCAACGCCGAGGAACCGGCGCAAGGCCACGCGGATGATCTCGCTCGTCGATGTGTGCTCCGCTTCAGCGCGGGCCTCCACCGCCTGCCGGAGTTCGGGATCGAGCCGCACCGGGACCACCTCAGAGGGTGCGCTGCCCAGCATCGGCCGCCCTGGGCGGCGCGACTTCAGCGTCTCAACGTCATAACCGTGCTCGGCCTCGTCTGCCAGCGCTTCAATGTCGACATCGGTGAGGGACTTGCCAGTCTTGGTGGTGTACGTCTGTGGCTTGTCAGTCATCACGGGTTCCAGCGAGCAGGTCACGGTACTTGCGGCGAAGCGGCATCGCGTGGATCACCAGTAACCGGTCATCGGACAGGGCGAGCACGACCAGTTCAAGGAGTTCCCGGCCCGGTCCGGGCCAATGGCCAGCAGCTTGGGCGGATCACCGTCAGGATCGATATCAGCCACCAGAATCGGGTGCTCGACCGCGTGCCGGATGTCCTGGTCATCGAGGCCGTGGCGGCGAGCCGAGCGGTGAATCTCCACACAACAATAATGTATTACATTATTTTCCTGCGGGCAAGCTGCACGGGGTCCGCGTCCGTCAGCTCGAGGAATGGGCAGGTATCCGCATCCGGGCCGCGGTGAGCGAAGACGAGTGCGCCCGCTGAGGTGGCGCGCCCACGCCCCGCCCTGAACCCGATCTCGGGTTGCCGAAGACCGCCGACCCGCGGTACAGGCCCCTGGAGCGCTGGCTCGCACAGCGAAAGCAGGGGATCACCGCCTCCAGGCCTGACTATCCCCGGCGCAAGATCCGCCGGCGGGGCGCCGACGCCTGGTGACCACGCGAATCTGCCCGCTGGCGGACACCACGAACAGCCCGGCCGGGTGGATGCACTGTGTAACTGCCCACGAAGCTGCACGGCCGCTCCTGTGACTCAGTGGGTGAACCGCTGGTACCAGGGGCTCGACCTGGAACTCAACACGCTCAGCACCTACCGGTACCTGATCGAGGTGCACATCCTGCCGACCTTCGGAACCCGTGGGCTGTCCACGCTCGCCCCGGAGGAGATTGCCGTCTGGGAGAAGCAGATCCAGGCGAAGGGCTACAAACGCAAGACGGCACACGATGCACGGTCCCTTCTCGCCACGATTCTCAGCGATGCAATGCCACGCCACATTCAGCAGAATCCAGCGATACGTCGACGAGGAACAGGCCGGAGGGGGCA
>JBOHCP010000767.1:0-2811 GCA_050698875.1 Streptosporangiaceae bacterium
CTGCACGTTGCAGAGCGGGTCCTTCGCGGCGAGCCGGTTCGGGACATCGGGCTCCTGGAGTCAGCTCTCGCTCGGCCGCAGGCAACCGCGTTTCGCGCGGACGCCTACCCCGACCTGGATGGTAAGGCCGCGGCTCTGCTGCACTCGCTAGCCAGCAATCACGCCCTGGTCGACGGCAACAAGAGACTGGCACTCGCCGGGGCCATCGCCTTCTGCGGCATCAACGGCCGCCGCCTGACGCTGACCAACGACCGGCCTACGACCTGGTCATCGCCGTCGCCGACGGGACGCTTGGCGCCGTCGACGAGATCACCGCCCGGCTGGCCGGTGCCACTCAGCCATGGTGACCACGCAACGCGCGGCATAGAATTCGATTCTGGACCGGGCCGGGCGGCACGACCATCGGAATGCTCGCACAGCGCACGCCGAACGCCGGTCAGCCTGGGGGTTCGATGCAGCGTGACAATCAGCGTCCGGCTATCCCGGATCCGCCTGTGCGCGATGCAGAACTGTGAGGCTGACAGCAATGGCCAGGCAACCAGCCAGCAGAGCGCTCGGCTCGTGGCAGTGGAGCCGCACGGCGCAGACACAGCGTGCCCTGCTCGACGCCGCCCGCGAGGTCTTTACCGAGCAGGGCTTCACGAACGCGAGCATCGCAGACATCGTGGACCGCGCCGGATCGAGCGTCGGTAGCCTGTACCACCATTTCGGCGGGAAGAGCGAGGTCTTCATCGCGCTGTTCCAGGAACATCAGGCAGCTCACGAGGAGGCCGCAAGCAAGGCGGTCGCAGCTGCGCGGCTCGCGGGCGTCACGGATCCAGCTGAGCTGTTCTGCGTAGGTGCGCGCGCGTTCCTTGAGGGTAGCTGGCAGCGTCGTGACCTGGCGCTGCTGTTTTTCGCCGGCGACGGGCCACCCGGCTTCGAGCTCATCAAGAGGCGTCGCGGTCATGAGTGGGTCGGGCAGAATGACACGTTGCTGCGCCTGCCCGACACCTCGTTCGACCGGCTGTATGCCGCGATCCTGACCGCCGTGATCGGCGAGGGCGCTCGTGAAGTGGCCGCGTCGAAGACGCGGCGCCAGGCCATCCGGGTCATCGACGCGGTGATCGAGTACGTGCGTCGGCTGATGGCCGAGGGCACCGCGCGACCTGACGACGCGGCAGGTACGGGCGGGCGAGCCACCGGGCGTAGGCCGACTGCCACCGCGGCGGCTCGATAGCTGCGGGACGCCGATCCGCGATCGCGAGAGCTGACGGCGGGCGGCGACCGCCCGGCGGTCCGCAGTGGCCGCGGCTGCCGCCTGACGCGCAGCGGCAAACCATCGGGGAACGGGGCCTTGGGAGGGACAGGATCTGCATGCCGGACTACACCGCAATTCTGACGAAGGTCGAGCACGGCGGCAGGCCGACGCGGCCGAGGGCGTGGTCGCGTTCCTGGAAAAGCGGGCACCGCAGTGGCGGCTGTCCAAATCGAGGGAGTACCCGCCGCCGCTCGCGCCGGGCGAACAGCGAGCCGACTGACATCGCGGCGGCAGGTTACGTGGCCGGGCCCAGCGCGATGTCCGCCATGAGCTCGACCGCGGCTGCCTGGCGAGTCCCGATGTGCAGCGCGGTAGCGCCGCAGTCGGCCCAGGCCTGGTATCGCTGGCGGATGCGGGCCGGTGACCCGACGAGCGCGTGCTCGTCGACGAACTCGTCGGGTACCGCGTCGGCAGCCTCCTGCTTGCGGCCCGCCCGGAACAACTCCTCGATCCTGGCGGCCGCATCGCCGTAACCCTGCTGCTCCATCGCGCGCTTGTGGAAGTTGAGCGTCGGGTGGCCCATCCCGCCGACGTAGAGCGCGATGCTGGGCTTCATGGCCCGCAGCGCCGCCGCGACGTCGTCGGTCACGCTGACAGAGACGCCCGCCTCGAACGAGAAGCTGTCCCAGCCCCTGTCGTTGCCTGCCCGCCGGAATCCCTCTTCGATGGCTCGCCTGAACCGAGGCATCTGGCTGGGCGCGAACCGCAGCGGCAGCACCCCGTCGCAGATCTCGCCGCACAACCGCAGCATCGAGTCCGACCCGCTGCCCAGGTAGATCGGAATGGCGTGGTCCTGATGCACGATCGACCGCAGCGGCTTGCCCAGTCCGGTCGCGCCCTCGCCGGCATACGGCAGCGAGATCTCCTTGCCCTGGTGCGAGACCGGACCCTCCCGGCGGAAGATCTTCTGCATGATCTCGACGTAGTCTCGCACCCGCCAGTACGGCCTCCCCCACGGCTGCCCGTACCAGCCCTCCACAATCTGCGGCCCGGACACCCCGAGGCCCACGATCATCCGCCCGCCTCCGGCCAGGCCGTCAATGGTCATCGCCTGCATCGCGCACATGGCAGGCGTCCGCCCGGCCAGCTGCGCAATACCGGTGCCGAGCCGGATGCGAGAGGTCTGCGCTGCGATCCAGGCCAGCGGCGTCATCGCGTCTGACCCGTACGCTTCAGCGGTCCAGACTGAGTCGTAACCCAGCTTCTCGGCCAGCTTGATCAGGTCGATCGGGAAGTTCACCCGCGGGCCCGAGTAGCCCACCGACAGTCCGAGCTTCATGGCTGCCCGTTCCCCCCGCTTATGGCTGCTGTTTGCGCCCGGGCAGCCGCCAGGCTCGCGGGCTCACACCACCCGGCCAGGCACCGACGCCGGGCGGAACGATCGCTCGACCTCCGCAGCGAGATCGTCAAGCTCCCACGGCTCCTGCCCTATCACCCGCACGACCGGCGTCATGTTGCTGTACAGCGCGACCTCGTAGCCCGCCGAGTGCACGATCCGGCCGGTCAGCCAG
>JBOHCP010000768.1:0-2808 GCA_050698875.1 Streptosporangiaceae bacterium
GCCGTACCTCGCGCACCAAGGCCACGGCGCGATCCTTCAGCTCACGCGGGTAGTTCTTCGCTGCTCGTCCCATACCGGACACTCTCCCAACAGATCGAGTCTCCGGACTCGCCGGGGGGATTCAACCGGCGAACAGCGCCTGCCAGCTGATCCAGCCGAGCGCGGCACCGGAGCTGGCAGCGAGCTTGGCATCACCTAGGCCCATGCCGCCCGGGCCGATCATGGACAGGAGCAGGTAGAAGCAGGCCAGGGCAGCGGCACCGATGGCGGCGCGGCCCAGATGGCCGGGTTGATGACCGGTGAGCGCGGCCCCCGCCAGTAGCGCGAGAGTACCGATACACGCGGCGGCGGTGAGCGGGTCTGGCAGCCGGTGAACGGCCACGTCGATGAAGGCGAGAGGGGTAGCGAGCAAAGCCAGCCAGGCGAGCGCTGCCAGCTCCCACGCCGAAGATACCCGGGCGGCCACGACGGCCAGGGCAAGCCCGGCGGCGAGTTCGGCGAACAGCGGATACGGGCCGATCCTGGCGCGGCAGGACGGGCACCGCCCGGTGACGGGCAGCAGAGAACGCCACGGCCAGCGGTCCGGCAGGATGTCTTGGGCGCAGACCGGGCATGCGCGGCGTGGCGGCTGGCCGGGCTCGGTGCTGCGGGAGAACACGCTGGCCCGTATCCGCGGGCCAGCCATCAGGCCCGCAGCAGCTCCGGCGATGATCAATGGCAGTGTCACCGCGTCCCCTCGGTCCACCCAGAGCGGGTTGCTCCCCCGGTATGCAGCGGGATGACCGCCCATTGGTTCTTCTTTCGCCCGAAAGCCCCATCTCGATCGTATTGGCGTCGCCCGCCCATTCGGCCCTGCGGTCAGGGCGCCTGATCCGGCTGGCTCGTCGCGGCTGCTGCCGATGAGCGGGCATGCGAACTGCGGGCGCGACCTCGGCATGCAATCGGCGGCGAGTCTGATGATCCGAGCGTCCCGGGAGACGCTGAGTGCCTCACAGTCAGGCTGCTGAGATAGTGCCCTGTATGGCCACCCCCGTGATCGTTCCCGCGTTCTCCGCATCGGCTGTCGAGCAGGTCTGCAAGGTGCTCGCCGACGCGGTGACCGGTCCTCAGATCCCGAACCTGATCGCTCCTCTGAAAGTGCCCGAGTCGCCCGGGGATGAGCAGAACACCAAATGGAGGCGCCTGTTCAACGCCGTCGCGGCCCGGCAGAACCAGCAACAAGACGGCAAGCCGCTCCTGCGGCTGGTGACAGAAGTCATGGCACCGGTGCGATTCACCTCCCAGGCCGACTTCGACGCAACCAGGGCACTGCTCAACGAGCGCCTGCTGCTATCTGGCTTCCGGGTACTGGACGACGGCAAGGTCGCCCGGGTCAAAGCGGCGCTGACCCTCGATGAGGCGCAGCGACGCGCCGATGACCTGCGCGCTGAGCTGTCGCGCCGCGACGTCCATCCTGACGTGCTGCGCTTTTGCCGCGCCGAACTGCTGCAGCAGAACTACTTCCACGCCGTTCTGGAAGCCTCCAAAAGCGTGGCGGACAAGCTGCGCGGCCTGGCCGGCACGACCGGTGACGGCTCGCCCCTGGTCGATGCGACATGCTCACTGGGGTCAGGGCCGCGCATCGCCTTCAACGGCCTGGCGACCGAGTGGGAGCGCTCCGAACAGACCGGGATCGCGACGCTCATGAAGGGCCTGTTCAGCACGTTCCGCAACCCGGCCGCCCACGCGCCCAGGGTGGCCTGGGCCACCTCACGCAAGGACGCCCTGGACATGCTCACTTTAGCGTCCATGCTGCACCGCCGACTGGACGAGGCAACAGTGCGCTAGGAACGCGTGACCGCGGATCACCGCGCCGAGCCCCGCCAGCTCCAGCCGCGATCCGGCGGGTCACCCGTAGTGGCTTGCGGACACGTCAGAGCCCAGCCCGCTCGGTCACCACCGCCAGGCGCCGTTCAAGGTGATCGCGAGCCTGGTCCACGTCCCCGGCGATACCGCTCATCGCGACAGCCGCCGTGATGATCACATCGGATAGCTCGGCGAGCAGGTCATCGCGCGACCGGCATATTCCCTTCCTGCTGTTCAGGCCCTGCATGCCGATAAGCGCCTCGGCGGCTTCGCCGACCTCTTCGGTCAGCTTGAGCAGCCGGATCTCGACCGGGACATCCCCGTGATGGGCATGCAACTGGCCTACCTGCTCCCACATCGCTTCCTCCAGCGGAAATAAAGGCCAGCCCGGCACCGGGTGTGCGGTCGAAGCGCCCACTGCCGGTACCTGCGTGAAGGGCTGGCGCGCTAGCTGATTCAGGACATCTTTCTGGGTAGGTGATCCCCTTTGCGCTCGTCACATCCCGGTCACTGACGGATCGACGGTCTACGGCTGGGCGGCAGGTTGCAACGAGTTGACGGCCAGGCCAGCATCTTGCATAACCAGCCGTACGGTGTCCTCCAGTGAGCTGGCTGCGGGGATGATCTGCTCGATGCCGCCGGGCAGCAGGTCGCGTTCGCGGTACCAGGTGCGCATGTCAGCTTCCCCGAACTCGGCGGCTTGGGGCCGGTGCGTGTGACGGCGCAGGGTTTCCTCCAACGGCACGTCCAGGTAGTAGAAGCGGGCCACGCTCTGGTGGTCGCGGTGCAGGCCTTCCAGCATGGGGCCGTAGTGCGCGGCGCGCAGGATTCCCTCGACGACTGACCGGAAATGCCCACCTCAGCCGGGCGCGCGGCAGCGCCGGCGGAGCCGGCTCTTTGGCCTGCCGGTGATTGCGGCCGGCGGTTAGGCGGCGGCGCCTCCGGCAGGTGTGAGGGTGACGG
>JBOHCP010000769.1:0-2808 GCA_050698875.1 Streptosporangiaceae bacterium
CCCCGCCGTCCTGGTCCGCGGGTCGAGGATCGCCGTGGCGATGTCGGAGAGGAGGATCGCGACGAGCACGCAGACCGTGATGAGCAGGAAGAGTCCTTGCATGAGCGGGTAGTCGACGTTGTTCACCGCGGTCAGCAGCATGTTCCCGACACCCGGATAGTTGAAGACGTACTCGACCAGGATCGCGCCGCTGACGACGAATCCCAGCGACATGGCGAAGCCGGTCAAGTTCGGCAGGATGGCGTTTCGCGCCGCATAACCGACCATGATCCTCGATGAAGAGAGGCCCTTCGCGCGTGCCATGCGCACGTAGTCCTCGGTCAGCGTGCCCACCATGGTATTGCGCATGGTCAGAACCCAGCCCCCGATGCTCGTGATCAGCAGCGTCAGCGCTGGCAGGATCGCGTACTGCAGGATTTGCCCGATGAAATTAAGGCTGAATGAGGGCGTCGTGCCTAGCGCGTAGGCGCCGTAGGAAGGCAGGACTCCAAGGACCGAGGAGAAGATCAGAATCAGCATCATGCCAACCCAGAAGAAAGGGATGGCGGTGGTGAAGACGAACAGTGGTGGCAGCACGCTGTCCAGGTGACTCCCCCGGCGCCACGCCGCGATGGCGCCGATCGCGGTGCCAATGATGAAGGACAAGATCGTGGTGACGCCGACGAGGCCGAGCGTCCACGGAAGCCCCTGTCTGATGAGCTGGCTGACTGGCTCGCCGCCGTTCGCGATTGAGAGCCCCAGTCTGCCCTGGGCTGTGTTGGCTAGGTAGGTCACGTACTGGTGCCAGATACTCGCCTTGTTGTTGATGCCAAGCGAGCGTTCGATCGCCAGTTCCTGGGCGGTCGTCACGTTGTGCAGCTTGGCGATGATGTTGTTGATGGGATTGCCTGGCATGATCCGAGGCAGAAAGAAGTTCAGCGAGAGCAACGCCCACAACGTGAGCAGGAAGAATCCTGCGCGCCGGAGGATGAACCTCATAGTCGTCGTGCCTCAGCCTTCGTCGCATCGTGGCCCTGGTGGCAGCGGTACCGGGTCGGCACGGCTGCCACCAGGCGCTTCCTCGCTCTTGTTATGACGTGGGCTTGATGTTGAGCAGATCCCAGCCCCAGTCGGGATAGGCGGTCTGGCCATGCGCGTACGGGTCCGCCGCGGTGGGCCAGCCAGTGAACTGGGCCGAGTTGTACTGGTCCCAGGAGACGGCGGTGAGGACGGGGATGTAGGGCACGTCCGCCAGCACGACCTTCTCTAGTTGCGCCACGATGGACTGCTGGGTGGCCAGGTTGTTGGTGTTGCCAAATTGGTTGAACAGTGCGTCCGTCGCCGGGTCGCTGTACCGCCCGAAGTCGGTCGACGCGGACTTCCCGATCGCTGCGGTGTTCCCCGAGAACAGCCACTGACGCATTTCGTATTCGGGGCCGGGACCACCCGTCTGGTCGTTGATCCCCAGTTCGAAGTGGCCCAGGCTCATGTCGGAACTCCAGGCGTTCCCGCTCTCATTGCGGGCCGTGACCTGAATGCCGACCTTCGCAAGTTGCTGTGCGATGACGGTGCCGTCGGCCACCCAGTCCGAGTAGCCGCCGTTGTTCACCATGGTGAAGGCGAGCTTCTGGCCAGCGCTATTTTCGCGGACGCCGCCGACCATTGTGGAGTAGCCCGCCTGGTTCAGGAGTGTCTCGGCTTGCGTTGGGTTGAACGCGTAGTCGTTGAAGTACGACTGGGCCTGCGCCTGGTCCACCCAGCCGCCGCTCCGGAAGGAGGCGGCGACACCGTCCTGGAAGGCGCCCGCTTCACTGCCCGTCTCTCCGATGGTGCCGACCTGGTTGCGGTCGAGCGCCAGCGCCATGGCCTGCCGGACCAGGACGTTGTCCAGCGGGCTGTTCGTCAGCCCCAGGTTGATGTCGAGCGTCACCGAGCTCACCGACGGGGCCCAGTTGTGGTAAGCCTTGGGGTCCTTGGCAAGGTAGGTCTGGCTGATGTTCGGGATGTACTGGCCGCCCCATTGGCACTGGCCGTTGATGAGGCAGTTGTTGCCGGTGGTGTTGTCGAGGTAGGCGGGCCACTCCACCGTCTTGACAGCGGGCTTGCCGGGCTGCCAGTAGTCCGGGTTGGCCTTGTAGACGAGGTTCGTGGAGCTGCAGCTTCCGACTACGTAAGCGCCGGTGCCGACCGGGTGGTTGTCGGGATAGGTCGGCATCTTGGACACCGGGATCTTCGACCAGATGTGCTCCGGGATGATGGGCTGCCTCCCGGCTATGTAGTAGAAGTATGTGGGCGACGGCGCGTCGAACTTGAAGGTCACGGTGTCGCCGCCGGTGGTCACGCTCGTGAGCGGCCCGCCCTCGGCTTTCCACAGCGACTGCAAGTCGAGCGCGCCGTTCTCCTTCAGAACATTGAACGAGTACGCGACGTCAGCGGGCGTCATCGGAGTGCCGTCGCTGAACTTGACGCCCTTGCGGATCGTGAATGTGAGGGCAGTCAGACTGGAGTTCCAGCTGTAGCTGGTAGCCAGCCACGGGTGGATTCCCTGGCTGGCCTGTGTTCCCGTCTGCAGCGCGTTCACGAACATCAGCGGCTCGTAGATGACACCCGTCTCGCTGGGGCCGCCTTCGGGCCAGTTCGTGCTCAGCGGGTTGAACTGGCAGGTCCAGTTCGCCCCGGTTACGTCGCTGATGATCAGCGGCTTTCCGGCTGCTGCCCCGCTAGAGGTGGTGCTGCCACAGCCGGCCGATACCAGTGCTGCGGCGGAAAGCGCCGCTGCGAACGCGACAGTTCTATTGCGTCTCACGACCGTAGTCCTTCCCTGAGGCT
>JBOHCP010000770.1:0-2788 GCA_050698875.1 Streptosporangiaceae bacterium
CCGATGCACGGGGCAGCGTGCCCGCCCAGGTCCGCCGCGAAGCGCCGGCGGACCAGCACCCGAGCGCGTCGGCCACGGTACCCGCACACTCCGCGCGAGCACGGCACGCCAGCAGGTGGCGGGCCGGCAGAAGGCAGCGGCACGCGATCTTCGGCGGCGCGGCGGACCCGGGCGAACGGAGCGGGCCTGCCGCGGCACCTGACCCGGCCCGCCCCGCCGCCCCGCACGACCGGCCCGCCCGCGAGCAGCTGTGGTCCGTCGAGGCCGTGAACGCCGCCGGGCAGCTGATCGCGTCCTGGCGCGGTGTCCGGTTGCGCGACGCCGGACCGCTGCCCCGCAACGCCGCGTGGCCGCCCGCGCTGCTCGCGGCGTTCCTCGAGCGCAGCGCCGCCGACCTGGGTCTCGACGACGGCCTGCGGGTCACTGTCAGCTACCGCCAGCCAGCCGTTCCAGCTGTGGCGATTCCGCGGCAGCCGGGCACCGGCCAGAGCGAACCCGACAATGGTGACGCCCCCCGGATGGACGGGCAGACACGGCCGCGGCGCGCCCGCCCCGGCCCTGTCAGCGCGCCCGGAGCCGCGCAACTCGCCGGGTTTACGTTCGCGGTGCGGGCACCGGTAGCGGCAGCGTGCGCGTGGGTCACCGTCGACGAGGCCAGCCGCCAGCACCAGCCAGCTACCGGCCTGGCGATCGCCTACGGCCAGCTCCGCGCCGAGCTCACGGAGCCGCCGCCGCTGCTGGCCGGCCGGCTCGAGGCAGTCCGCGCCTGCCTGGCGAGCGCGGGCCTGCACGCCGGCACCGACCTCAGGATGGTCCAGGCAGCCAGCGATGACTGGGTCGTGCTCGCGACCCGGCGCGCGAGGATCGCGTGCACGGTGGTCGAGCTGAGCGGCGTCGCCGCACCGGTCGCGATCGCCTTGCTGACCATGCGCGGCAGCCACGCGCGCGCCGCGCCGGCCCGCCCGGTGGCGGCTGTCGTGTCCTGACGGCCGCCCAGCGACACGCCGCTGACCATAGCCGGGGCCGGGGCGGGAATGTCAGACTAGGCCTAGAACCGCGTTCTAGTCGAAGGTGGCGTCATGACGACTCCCTCTGCCAGCTCCATCGAAGGCATCGACCTGTCGGCGACGGAATTCTGGGCGCTGCCGTGGCAGACACGACACGATGCCTTCGCCCGGCTGCGCGCGGTGGGCAAGCCGGTGCTCTTTCCCGAGCCCGAGAACCCATTCGGCACCGAGTCGAGCGGTTACTACGCCTTCGTGTCGCACGCTGACGTGACCGCGGCGAGTCGTCAGCCCGAGCTGTTCTCGTCGGCCCGTGGCGCGACCAGCCTCGTCGACCTGCCACCTGAGTTCAACGAGTACTTCGGCTCCATGATCAGCATGGATGACCCACGTCATGCCAGGCTGCGGCGCATCGTCTCGCGGGCATTCACCCCCAAGATGATCCAGAAGTTCGAGGACGACGTGCAGGTTACCGCCGCGTCCATCGTCGACGATCTGCTGGCAACCGGGCCGTGCGACTTCGTCCAGCACGTCTCGGCCCGGCTGCCGCTGCGGATCATCTGCCAGATGATGGGCATCGGCGACGAGCACTACGACATGGTGCTGCGCAATACCAATCTCATCCTGTCGGGCCAGGATCCCGAGTTCATCAGCGAGGACATGGACACCGCGGTCACGCAGCTCCTCACCGCCGGCCAGGATCTGGCCGGCCTGGTCAACGACCTCGCGGCCGAGCGCGCGGAAGATCCGCGGGACGACCTGGTCAGCGCCCTGGCCAAGGCCAACATCGACGGCGAGCAGCTCACCGCGGCCGAGCTCGGATCGTTCTTCATCCTGCTGGTCGTGGCCGGCAATGAGACCACCCGCACCGCCATCTCGCACGCGCTCAACCTGCTGACCGAGCACCCGGACCAGCGTGCGTTGCTGCTGGAAGACGTGGAAGGACGGCTGCCGGGCGCGGTGGAGGAGATCGTCAGGTACGCCTCGCCGGTGATCTGGATGCGCCGCTCGGTAACCAGGGACTGCACCCTGAACGGCAATGACTACCGGGAGGGTGAGAAGGTCATGATGCTCTACTGGGCAGCCAACCGGGATGAGGGCATCTTTGCCGACCCCGGACGCTTTGACATCATCCGCTCGCCCAACCCGCATGTCGGGTTCGGTGCCGCGGGCCCGCACTTCTGCCTCGGTGCGCACCTGGCCCGCCGGGAGATCAGGGTCATGCTGCGGGAGCTCATGACCCGCGCGCCCCGCGTCCGCGCGGCCGGCGAGCCCGACCGGCTGCTGTCGAGCTTTATCAACGGCATCAAGCACCTCCCCTGCGAGATTGACTAGCCGGTGACGCAGCACGCGGCTGCGGGCCGCGTGCTGAAGCGGGTTCCGATTCGGCTCCGTTTCGTGCGCGCGGCTGCAGGGACTGCAGCGGCGGCGAGCTGATCACGGATGGATGCCTGATTGGTGCAGCCGGGACTGCACCAAACCGGCATCCATGGCCCGGCCCCGACGCGCCTCAACACAATTCCGTAACTATCCGTAGTCGCTCTTGCACTCCGTGTATAACTAGAGACTCATGCGGCACTCGGGCCCGGCACGCCGGGACGGGGGACGAGGCCGCGGGAAGGGATCCGCACGTCACGGAGGGGGACCTTCGTCCGGGTCGTCGATCCTCCGCAGGATCGCCGGCTGCGGGCCGCCCTGGTCTCGGGGGAACCAGAGCGTTCGCGGCAGACGAGGGTAGCGACGAGCGGATGCGCCTTCGTCGTGCGGGCAGCGCCAGCCGGGGG
>JBOHCP010000771.1:0-2776 GCA_050698875.1 Streptosporangiaceae bacterium
CAAGGCCCCGGCGCCAGACTATCGGGCGGGCTCAAGTCCCAAGGTGCCAGCGGCGTCGGCGGGCAACCCACCCCGATTTTCACGCCAGCGCGGCGTCCCCCGCAGGGATATCAGCGACTATCGGGGATTGGGACCCCATCGGAACAACTCAGCGCGCCCTTGACCCCGATCTTGCGAGGCTTCAGGATCGGGCGCCGGAGGGATGGCCCGCTATTGCAGCTCGGACGCCGTGGCCCGTTATCCGAGGCGCCGTAGCGCTGTCTCGATAGCGACCTCGACCCAGGAAGTCATGCCGGGCACATCGACTGGACGGCGCCCAGCGACCTGACCACAGATCCACTTCGGCCCGCTGTCGTCATAGTGCAGCAGGGCATACAGGTCCCACCACGGATCGAGAGTCACCCCGGCGATCGACTCATAGAGCGAACAAAGCTGCTCCGGCCACTCGGGCGAGTAGAGCGCCGCGCGTGGGAAGCGATCCGGGGTCGCCCACCTGGTCGAGCTGACGCGAAACGCAACCACTGCGAAACGCGGGCCGTGTGGCGGTGCCCCGAAATCGGTTCCGCTGCTGGTCAGAGTCGAACCGGCGTCCGGATCAACGACTCTCTGTAAAACCGTAGGCTCAGCCTACGTTGGTTCGAACCCAACACCTGCCACCACCTGGGGAACGCCCTCTCACCAGCGCAAACACTCCTTGAGGCCGTCCCGGTCTTACGCGGCGTGTGTGGTTGGCGGCAGCCTTGCGCAGCTGACTAAGGAAAATACGCGGGCAGGCGTGGGGTTTGCCTACTTCCCTGCGCTTGGGTTGCCGCGCCGCTCGCCCCGTGTCAGCTGGCGGCATGCTCCGCCGCCAGGTCGCTTGCGGCCATGGTGGCTTCGAGAATTCGCCGTTTGGCCTCGTCTTGCTGCCCGGCCACGTCTGGCGCGCAATGTGACCCACTCGCCAGCGGACCGGCCATCATCGCCGGCTGCGAAGCCGCTCGGGGGATTGACCTCGGCCGGCAACCTGGCCGTAGTCTGACGATGGAGTCATCGATCCGATGTCACACAGCCGCTCTGCGGTGTTCAGGCGGAGCGCCGCCGAAGGATCCAGATGGCGAGGGCGGCGAAGCCGACCGCGAGAGTGATCAGGAGCACGGCCAGTGCGCCCTGGAACTGCCAGTAGCGGTTGCCGGGCTGGTAGCTGATCCAGTAGGTGTAGTGCCGGGCCTCCAGCCAGCGCGGGAGCGTACTCGGGTTCGTCGCATTGGCGATCTTCAGCGGAACCCTGGTCAGATCTGCGGCCTGTCCTGCGGTCAGTCGATGTCCCGCGTGCGTGAACCAGCCAGAGGCGATGATGCCGGCGTAATACTGGTGGCCAGACGGATCGGGGAACAGGCAGCCGCCGGACGAGCACTGTATGAGAATCGGCTGGCTCTGCCGGGCCGCGCGGGCGCCGACCGGGAGCAGGACGCGTGGCAGCAGGCTGTAAGCGGCGATAGCCATGGCGATCAGGGCGGCGAAAGTGGCTGTCATGGCCGGGACTGTCCGCCTGAGCACGGCGGATGCCAGAATGCCGATCGACAGCCCGAGCAGCAGCCAGCATGCAAGCATGAGCGGCGTCATATTGAACAGCAATCGGTCCCAGCGCCACGTCCCGATTTCGGGGGCCCTGACCTCGCTAAGCCACCAGGCTCCGACGAGCGCCGGCACCATGCAGATGACCACGCTGGCCACGGCCGGAACCAGGAGCTGCGGCAGAGCCCACCGGGTGCGGCTCACCCCCTGAGTGAGGGCGAACCGGAGCGAACCGGTCTCGTAGCCTCGGGCGAACAGCGGCGCCGCGACGAAGAGCGCCACCACGACGGGAACTGCGAACGCCGGACCGGAGGTGATTCTATACGAACCCAGTCGCTCATACAGCGACAGGCATGCCGGGGAACTGAGTGCGCAGTGGGTTCGCTCGATGGTCTGGGCAGCGCTGCGTACCCTCAGCCCGGTCAGCACCAGCCACGCGGAGATAGCTGCGGCGAGCAGGCCGAGGACGGCCAGCGCGGTGCGCTGCTGACGCCACGCGACCCAGGCCACGCTGCGAAACGAGGGCGGACTCTCGCGCCTGGCCGCGGTATTCCGGTCAGCTTGCGCTCCGGCCGCTATGCCAGTGGTCATCGCAGTACCTCCGGGGTGCTTTCCATGGCCGGTGCGGGATGGCCCTGCCCTGCCGCCAGATCGATCGGGCCGGGCAGCACGGACGCACCCGGCTGCTGCAGGTAGGCCAGGACCAGTTCCTCCAGTCCGGCTGCGGCGGCCTGGAACTGCGGTGGCATTTCCCAGCCCTCGTGCGGCACCCGGACGAGCAGCTGCTCCAGGGCGCCTGCGGCCATTGCCTTGACCGGGGTGAGCCACTTGCGCAGCGCCGCAGCTGCGCCGGCCGGCCCGGTGAGCATCCGATGGCTGGCGAGCAGGTCCTCGACGTCCCCGCTGATCTGCAGCTGGCCCCTGTTCAGCACGATCAGGTAGTCGGCGACCCGCTCGAGCTCGGCGACGACGTGCGAGGAGAACAGCACCGATACCCCGTCCTCGGCCACCGCTGACATCAGCGCCGCGGTGAAGTCGTGTCGCGCCAGCGGGTCGAGGCGGGCCAGCGGGTCGAGGCGGGCCAGCGGCTCGTCGAGGATAAGCAGCCGTGGCCGCTTCGCCAGCGCAATGGTCAGGGCGAGCTGCGATTGCTGGCCTCCGGAGAGCGCTCCGGTCTTCCGGCGCAGCGGTATGTCTAGGTCTGCGACCCGCTGCAGAG
>JBOHCP010000772.1:0-2770 GCA_050698875.1 Streptosporangiaceae bacterium
CCTCCAGACAGCGCCGGACCGCGCCGATGTAGGGAGCATGACCTGCCCGATCAGGTCCCGTTACGCCCATGTCTGCGAACTTACCGGTCTTGCTGTTGGGCGTCATTCCCGACGAACGCCGAACGTTATCCCGATGGATGCGGAGCTATCAGGCAGGCCTGGCAGTAATCCCAGCAGCTGTTCACGATGTCGCGGTGATGGTCGCCGTGACGGCTCCGGTCGCCGCGATGCGGCCGCCGGACAGCCGCCTTGCCTACCTGGGGCGCTGGCGTTGCCGCCGAACAGGTGACAGCGCGATGAGCGCGCGACATGCGATATCCGCCGACATGCTCTCTCAGAGGCCGCGATCGACAGATGGCTGTCATCGCGCAGATCTGGGAATTCTGTGCGAGCGTCAGCCTGTCAGACAGGGATCGCTAGGCCACATCGTGATGTCCGCCAGGCATGCACAGACAATCGGACGCCTGACGTACTGATGAGCGAGCGATTCCACACGCTGCTGATCATGCGCCCAGCTATTGCTATTGGAGCAGGGGGATAGACGGAGATACAGAAGGTTACGAGTCTTGCTCACCGGCTGGCGACTGGGCTGGGCCCGGATCTTGTCGATCGAAGGGCGGCTCGCCGAATTCCCGACAGAACTGGTAGTAGTCAGCGGCATTAGGGAACCAGTCGATCGCGTCCCATCGGTCACGGTACAGCGATACGCCAGCCCAACCGCCGCCTATGAACGCCGTGACGGCAGGCAGAGGCGGCTGTGGCGCAATGGTCCACGAGTCGTCCGGCTGTCGATTGATGAAGAACACCGGTCTACCCATCCCGAACTCATTCCTTCAGGCAGGATCTAGAAAGATTTGCGGCTCTTCGAAGTTAACCGGGATGATGTCGCGGTCCGATGACGTTGCGTGATCATTGGGGCTCGTGGCCCTCCGGCAGCACTGCCGCCGGAGGGGGTTGTCAGCCAGCGGGCTGGTCGAGCCTGGCGAGAAGCCGGGTCAGGGCTCGCAACTCCGGTTCCCGCAGTGGGGTCAGCGGTCCGGGGTCGGTGACGAGGTTGTGCCAGAACTGGTCGCGGAGGCGTTCGCCTTCGGGGGTGAGGGCGAGGGCCTTGACGCGGCGGTCGGCGGGGTCGGGCTGGCGTTCGAGCGCTCCGCGCTGGGCGAGCCGGTCGACGACGGTGGTGAGGTTGGAGGCGTCGTAGCTGAGCTGCCGGGCGAGCTTGCGCATCGGAACCGCCGTGCCGGGGGTGAGGCGGAGCAGGACCTTGACCTGGGCGGTGGTCAGGGCGAGCGCGTTCGCGTGCGCGGCCCAGTGCTGTCGCAGGCGCTCGGTAATGCCAAGCAGCCGGAGGTCAGCGTCGAGCACCAGCGCGAGGTACTCGTCGGCCGGAGCCGGCATATCCGGATAGGGAACCATCGCCTTCGACCTTACCGGCAGCCTGTGGTTGCATATAGTGGTGGTTCACCACTAACTATCGACTAGAGATGAGGAGGTGATCCGCCGTGCAGGCCATTGTGATCGACCCGCAGTCGCCCCAGCGTGTCGGCTTCCGGTCAGTCGAGCCGCCCGCCCCGCGTGCCACGGAGGCACTGGTACGCGTGAAGGCGATCTCGCTCAACCGCGGCGAGGTGGTGTACCGGGTCCAGGGTGAGGCGGGAACGCGCCTGGGGTGGGACCTGGCGGGAGTCGTGGAACAGCCCGCCGCGGAAGGACCGGGGCCGGCGCGCGGGGCCAGGGTGGTCGGCCTGCTGCGCTCCGGCGCCTGGGCCGAGCATGCGGCGGTCCCGGTGAGCGCCCTGGCGGAGCTCCCGCCATCCGTGACCTGCGCGCAGGCCGCAGCCTTGCCGACCGCGGGCCTCACCGCGCTGGCGGCCATCGGGCGCGGCGGCAGCATCATTGCCCGGACGGTCCTGGTCACCGGCGCCTCCGGCGGCCTCGGGCTCATCGCCTGCCGGCTGGCCTCGCTGGCCGGCGCGCGGGTGGTCGGCCAGGTACGGCAACAGCGGTCAGCCCCGCTGGCGCAGGAGGCGGGCGCAGACCACGTGGTCGTCGGGGAGGACATCGCGGCCACGGAGCCGTTCGGCCCCTACCACCTGATCGTCGAGCAACTGGGCGGCCGGGCGCTGGCCGAGGCCATGACGCAGCTTGCCCCCGGGGGAACCTGCGTCTCGGCCGGGGTCTCAACAGGACCGGCCGGCTACGAGGTCCCGGTCGACATGGCGCGCATGCGGCGGGCGCCGGGAGCCTGCCTGCACATCTTGAACCTCTACCACGAGCTCGAACGGGAGCCGGCCTCCCTCGGGCTCCAGCGGCTGGTCCGGCTGGCCGGCGACGGAAGGCTGACCCCCCATCTCGGCGCGGAGGCGGACTGGCGCGAGATCGGCCAGGTCGCACAGGCGCTTCTCGACCGGCAGTTTCAGGGCAAGGCGGTGCTGCACGTCTCAGAGGGAACCTGACCGGCGGAAAACGGGCACCCTGCAGTACCAGGCATCGTGTTCCAGGATGCGGCGTCGGCGCTGTTCGGCGTGGAGGGCCTGCGGGTAGCCGATGTACAGGCAGGGCCGGGCGGCGCGGTGGAGGTATGGACGGTCACGGACTGGCCTGCCGCGGCGGCGTGCCCGGACTGCGGGACGGTGTCCTCGCGGCTGCATGAGACGGTGGTGACCCGGCCGCGGGACGTGTGGCTGTAGCACTCTGAAGTGGCCCCACTGTTCTACTCAGATCTGGCCCCACCAGGGGGCTAGGCCGGCGGTGGTGTAGCACTCAGTTC
>JBOHCP010000773.1:0-2763 GCA_050698875.1 Streptosporangiaceae bacterium
GCGGCACAGGTTCCCCTCGAGGCCCGCCCTGATCTCCGCGTCGGTCGGATGCGGATTGTCACGCAGCAGATCCGCGGCCGCCATGATCATTCCGGGCGTGCAATACCCGCACTGGAGCGCGTGCTCGGCGTGGAAGGCACGCTGCACCGGGTGCAGCTCGCCATCGGCCAGACCCTCGATGGTGAGGATGTCGGCGCCGTCCGCCTGCACGGCGAGCACCGCGCAACTCTTGACTGACTTGCCGTCAAGCAGCACCGTGCATGCACCGCAGTTCGACGTGTCGCAGCCGACCGGCGTACCGGTCTTACCAAGCACCTCTCTCAGGTAGTGCACAAGCAGCAGGCGGGGTTCGACCTCATCGGCGTAGCTGACGCCGTCGACGGTGACGGTGATGTGCGACATGCGGTGACACCTCCGTGAACTTACCAAATGCGATGTTGGATGCTAGCCGGACGCGCGACAACCCTGATGTGGTGCGACCAGATGCACCTCTGGCCCAACCTAAGCCGGTCGGCGGCAGCGCACCAGGGGTTGGCAGAACGCAGAACGCGCCGCTGCCGCCGGTCAGCCGACCTGCAGCACCTGGAACGCCTCGGCCAGTCTGTCCGCCGGCAGGCCGCCCGAGACTGCAGTCCGGCCTAGCATGCCTCGCAGCCTGTCCTCGAGGCCGGCCGGGTCGGCGATCTGACTGGCGTGACAGCGCAGCGCGGCCATCTTCCTCGTGAAGGTGTCGGTGATGTCCACGTACCGATTGGGGGCCGGGCTGCCAGCGATCCACGCCTCGCGGACCGTCCACGGCTCGAGTTTCTCTGCTGCCAGCAGTTCGGGGAAGGCGAACAGGTTGCGCGCGTCCGGGTAGACGGCGTCGAGGGCGGCCGAGCCCACGGCGCGGTGATCGGGATGGCTCACGCCCATCCGCGCGTAATTGCGCTCCGGTGACGGGCACACGACCCGGTGCGGGCGCAGCAGCCGGATGATCCGGGCGAGGTCTCGCCGCAACGCCAGGCTCGGTTCAACCTGACCGTCGGGATAGCCGAGGAAGTGCAGGTCGTACACGCCAACTTGCTTCGCCGCGGCGGTCTGCTCGGCCTGCCGGATTGCCACCATGTCCGCGCGGCTCACCGCCTGGTCGCTGCCGCCAGCCTCGCCGTTGGTCACGATGCAGTAGCTGACGGCGATGCCCGCCTCTACCCACTGCGCGATGGCGCCCGCCGAGCCAAAGTCGGCGTCGTCGGGATGCGCGGCGATGACCAGAACGCGCGAGATGTTCTCGTCCTGATCGCTGGCCACCCGCCGATCCTACGGCGCACGTCTGGCGTGCGCGCCAGCCGGCCAGGGGACGCAGGGCTACAGTGGATTCGTGACCAGTTTCTCCGCAGATCGGGCATATGCCCAGACGCTGGACGCTGCGGACCAGCTCGCGCGGTTCCGCGACCGGTTCGTGCAGCCCGGCTGGGACGACGTGATCTACCTCAACGGCAACTCGCTCGGGCCGCTGCCGGTGCGGACCCAGGCCAGGATCGCGGAGCTCGTCGACCAGGACTGGGGCGTCGGCCTGGTGCGATCCTGGGACAAGTGGATCCACCTGCCCAGGCAGGCCGGCGACATGGTGGGCGAGCAGCTGCTGGGCGCTGCGGCCGGGCAGGTCATCGTCTGCGACTCGGTCACGGTCAACGTGTACAAGCTCGCCTCTGCCGCGCTCGATTTCCGGACGGGTCGCGACGTGATCGTCACTGACGACGACAACTTCCCCACCGATCGGTACGTGCTCGAGGGGATCGCCGCGCAGCGCGGCTGCGAGCTGCGGCTGATTCGCACAGACATCGACGAGGGTGTCAGCGAGCAGGCGCTCGCGGAGGCGCTCGACGACCGCGTCGCCCTCGTCGAGCTGTCGCACGTCGCCTACCGCAGCGGAGCGCTGGCTGACATGGCGGGGCTGACCGACCTGATACACCGGGCCGGAGCGCTCGCGATGTGGGACCTGTGCCACTCGGTGGGCGCGGTACCGGTCGAACTGGACGCCGCGGGGGCGGACCTGGCCGTCGGGTGTACCTACAAGTACGTCAACGCCGGGCCGGGCGCGCCTGCCCTGCTGTACGTGCGCGACGAACTGCAGCACCAGCTCCGGCAGCCAATCTGGGGGTGGTTCGGCCAGCGGGATCAGTTCGAGATGGGCCCGCGTTACGACCCGGCGGCGGGCATCAGCGCGTTCCTGACCGGGACGCCGGACATCATCGGGGCCGTCGCGGTCGAGGAAGGCGCTCGGTTGCTCGCCGAGGCTGGCATGCGGCAGCTGCGCGCGAAGAGCATCGCGCTGACCGATTACCTGATCGCGCTGGCCGACGAGTGGCTCTCGCCGCTCGGGTTCGCCGTCGCGTCACCGCGGGTGGCCGATCGCCGCGGCGGCCACGTCAGCCTCCGGCACGACGACGCACGGCAGCTCAGCCAGGCGCTGCTGCGGACCGGGATCGTCAGTGATTACCGGACGCCTGACCGCATCCGACTCGCGCCCGTTCCCCTCTTCACATCCTTCACCGAGGTGTGGGAGGCCATGGACAGGTTGCGCGAGATCGCGGCGAGCAAGTCGTACACCGACGTCCTGCCTTAGCAACCGCTGGTTTCCTGAGGCAATCGACATTTGCGGCCCTCCTGCCGGTTCCGTGGGTGGTTCGGTGATCATCTTCCGGGGAGGGCGGGCCGGATACCGCCGAGGGTGAGCATGGCCAGGGCGATGAGGGCGGCGGGGTTGTGGAAGCCGAAGGC